>JABSOG010000659.1 GCA_013216025.1 Algicola sp.
AGTTTGTATGGCAAGGGCGTGTTGATGATGAAGAACCGCAACATCTGGCCTCACGGGTGCATCAGTTGGTATCGACACTCGACGGGGCTGACCCAAGTCACCGTGATGGACTGGCCATCGTTGGTTTTTGCTCTGATGAAGGGGTTAGGCGTAATAAGGGACGAGTCGGCGCCAAAAAATCCCCCGATTTATTGAGACAGGCATTGGCCAATATTCCTTGGTCAATTGATCGCCGGGTGTATGATGCGGGTAATATCGTTTGTGAGGGCAGTGAGCTTGAGCAGGCGCATCAAGAATTGGCGGGGTCGGTGAGCCGATTACTCGACATGGGGCATTTTGTGTTTGTGCTGGGTGGTGGTCATGAGGTGGCTTATGGCAGTTGGTTAGGTTTATTCAATCATCTTCAATCTCAACACAGTTCGGTTACAAAAGATCCAGTTAAAATCGGCCCTGTTAATATTGGAATAGTCAATTTTGATGCCCACTTTGATTTGCGTAAAGACACCAATGGTGTAAGCTCTGGCACGCCCTTCTACCAAATAGCCAATCATTGTGAAGCGAATAACAGTGCGTTTAAATACTGCTGTTTGGGCGTCAGCGAAATGGCCAATACACAGGCGTTGTTCGAAAGGGCAGATGAATTAGGGGTTAGTTACCGGCGTGATTCACAAATGGAAATGCGCCATTTTGATGCGACAGTTGCGCAACTCGAAGCCTTTATCGAAGACTGTGACGTATTGTATTTAACCATCGATTTGGATGTTTTTCCGGCCAGTGTCGCACCGGGGGTTAGTGCACCCGCAGCCAAAGGCGTGTCGCTGGATGTTATCGAACCTTTGATTGAGATCATCAAGCGTTCGGGTAAATTAAAGTTGGCCGATATCGCCGAATACAATCCCAACTACGATATTGACCAATGGACAGCCCGCCTTGCAGCAAGGCTGTTTCATTCAATTGTTGTTTAGTCTGCTTGTCATCCATAAAATCAGACCTTTCACCAACAATACACATCCAGATACCGTTGCTGCCAGCCAAAGTAAAACATTCACTTGACCAAATCGGTCGGTTGGGTAATTATCTTGCCTTCGAAATGTCTAACCATCCGTACTGCCAACAGAGTACTTGGGCTGTTGCCAGTGAAACTTGCTACTTATTGAGAGCTTACTATGCGCACCCTACCGCTGTTACTCGCCTGTTTTGTCCTGTCTGTCAGCGCCTTTGCTGAAGATAGAAAAACCACCCCCAAACCCACAACCGTTACATTTTCAGCCAGTGTGCAGACAGCTGACAATATCGTTTTGGGGGTTTTTGAAGACGGTAAACTTGGCAGTGAAGGCAGCCGAATCAACACCAAAACCAACGGTGGGCTTGCTCATGCAATAAAGAACACCGAGTTTGATGGCAAAGCCATGAGTACCAAGGTTATTCCTGCTCCTATGGGGTCTAAGTACAGTCAAATCATGCTGGTTGGTTTGGGAGAAAAGAGCAGTGATTCGACGCCGTTAATTTGGCAAGAAATAGGCGGCAATGCAGTGCAAAAAGCGGTTGAGGCGTTTAAATCTGCGCCAACGATGGTTTTTGATGTGTCAGCTGAGGCTTTGGCCAATATCGCTTTTGGCGCCAAGTTGGGTAGTTACTATTTCGACAAATATTACACTGATGCCAAGCGCCATAAAAGCCAAGCCAAGCTGACTATTGTGGGCAACAGCCACAGTGCTGCTGCTGCCCTTTTTAACGGTCAATTAAACCCGGTAGCCAACGCCATGGTTTACACGCGCAATATCTCTAACGAACCGGCCAATATGATTTACCCCCAGTCTTTTGTTGATGCGTGGTCGGGTCATTTTAAAGGCATGGCTAACGTCTCGATTAAAGTCATCGACGAAAAAGAAATGTTAAAATTGGGTATGGGCGCCATTTATGGGGTAGGGCGTGGTTCTGCTCGTCCACCAAGGATCATGATTGTTGAATATAAAGGTGGCACAGACGGCAAAGCCCCTGTGATGTTTGTCGGCAAAGGCATTACCTTTGACAGTGGTGGTATCTCTTTGAAAAACCCATCCAAAATGTGGAACATGAAATTTGATATGTCGGGCGCTGCCAGTGCCATTGGCGCTGTATATGCATTGGCCGGTCGTAAAGCCAAGGTAAACGTAGTGGGTATCGCCGCGTTGGCCGAAAACATGCCAGACAGCAATGCCCAACGCCCGGGTGATGTGGTGACCAGTATGTCGGGCAAAACCATTCAAATTCGCTCAACCGATGCCGAGGGGCGTTTGGTATTGGCCGATGGCCTTTATTATGGCGACATAACCTACAATCCTGCGGTATTGATTGATTTGGCCACCCTTACAGGCTCAGCCGTACGTGCCTTGGGCAAAGATTACGCAGCGCTGTTTTCTCGTCATCAAGATTTGATAGACAAGTTGATGACTGTTAGCAAAACCAGTGGCGAAGGCCTGTGGCATTTGCCCTTGAACGACAAGCATTTTAAAGCGATAGAAAATAAAGTCGCCGACATTATGAACTCCGGCCCCGATGCCCCCGGTGCGTCAGCAGGCGCAGCATTTGTCGGCACCTTTGTACGCCCCGAGACCATTTGGGCACATTTGGATATAGCCGGTGTTGCCTACAGTGATAAAGCAACCCCAACCAAAAGCTCACCCGGCAGCGCCGCTTATGGGGTGCGTTTGTTGGATGAATTGGTTAGGGTGTATTACGAAGAGAAGTAATACTTATGTCATTGGTAGACCGCGGTCTCGACTGACCCTACAGCGATAGGGTCTTCGGACAGTTCGCATAACCACTGTAATAGCACGACCATTTCTTTTTCCGGCGAATGGTGAAAACGGTAAAAGTTTAGACAGGCCGGAGGATTGAGTCGATTCGGCGAGTCGGGCAACATACATGCCCAAGAAGTTTGAAGTGCATCATGCACACACTGAACGTCGGTAGTGTCGTCAAATAAAAACAGTGCATGCTGCAAGTTGTAACGGTCGACCAAAAAGTCCAATTCGTAGGTGATCCCAACGTTTTTGGCGGTTACGCCTCGTAAGTCGACCAGCGCAACCTTCGATAATTCGGCCAAATGGACTACGCCTTGTTTCCAGTGGTTATCGCGTAAAAAAAAGCAGGGATTAGAATAATGACTGCGACCGTACCTCGTGTTTTTCGCTTCAGTGAACTTGTGGTCCATTTGCGCAAGGCTCAGTGTGAAATGTTTGTTTAGCATCTTAGGTATGATCCAATTCAACATCCGCCATAAAAGATATAAGTATCCCACGGTTATCAGACCGGCAACAATCGTCACAACACCTATGCCCAGATTTAGGTATGATACAAGTAACATAATTCCGGGAAGCCCCAACAAAACACCAACTGTTATCACTGCGGTAAAGCCGGGTTTATCCAGTCCCGACTCTATCTTGTCTGGCGAACTAATAGTCAGTACTGGACCAACAGAGTTCCAACGTATTTGAAGCCATTTGAACAAGAATGCGCTTCGTTTTTCGCAACCGAATGCCCGAAGCAGCAACAGCGGTCATGGGGGCAAATTATCGAAGCAAAGCTTGCTTTTCAAGAAGTCGTAGAATAACCATTCAAGTACGATGAAAACAACCACGGCACACAAAGAGCCAACAAACGGCCATATCTCGTTTGCTATGGGCATATAAAATATGATGCCGATCAGCACGATCCTTCCGGCAGTCGCAAGCAACAACAATATAGTCGGATATCCACCTCCTTTTATCCCTTGGTCTAGGTCGCCATAACGCCAGGTCCGGTACTTGTTCAATCCAAGCGCCAACAACGATGCCAGCAAATATCCACCCACTAGCACACCCGACTCACTCAACCATGGGCTTAAGACTTCGGTTGAACTCAGTGCAAACCAAACGGCCACGACTACTGTCATAAACAACAAAATGGAGTACTTTTTCGCCCTGTATTTGTTTCTGGTTAAATCGCGGCAGCGAATGGCCCAGGGCTCAGTTAATTCATCGTGTTGAGGTGAAATTCCTATATCCATTACGCGCATCTGGGGAAACGCCACTTGTTCAAGTTGTTCCTCGGGCATTTGCTTATCATCATGTTCCAGACTATCGCCGAAAGGGGCGGGGTGAGATTTCATCATCCCCCGATGCAGCGCTGTAAAATAGTCGAACTTCGCAATCACTCCACCAGCCAAGCCACAGGCTCCGATGAACAGGAAAAAGATGAATCGTGCTAGTTTTTCTAACTTGGAATCTTGTGGGTTGGTGAAAAGGTGTGCGAAAGATTTATCCATTTTTGATTTCTATTTTTGTTCCTTTTGAGGTGGGTTCAGTATAGTACAACGAATAAGGAGTGAACAAGGGGGATATTGAAGCAGTGATGTGGCGAATGAAATCGATACACAGCAATACAGCCCGATTGCTATGGTATTTGCCGTTGATAGGATCCAAGATAAGTCATTTGTTGGGTAAAACTTATGTTCTTAAAGGAACGCTAACGCGACAATAATACCCTTGGGGTACACCATTACAGTGCCTTAAATTACGTAGTTTAAGTGTTTACTTACATAAGCTGACAAAACCTTGCATAAGCTGATAAAATCTGATAATACATAGTTTGAACCGCTTTACCGTGCATAATTATTTTTGCCTCAATAGTAGTGTAAAAGTTAGTCTAGGGTGTTGGGGACATTTGTAAATTAATCGAATTGCACGCATCCTTAATCTGGAGCAATTCTTATGTTAATTCAAACCCGTCAGTCGCTCCCCTTAGTTTTACGTACATTAACTGTGACAATTTACTCTGTGCTGCTTGGGTTATCCTGCACGCAAGTGATTGCTGACGTCGATTTTAATGAAGCTTTGTTTGAATTATCTATTGAAGATTTATTAGCTGTTGACGTTAACGTGCAAAAAAGGGTAGAGAAATTAGTTAATGTTCCCGTTTCAGCTTCAACCC
>JABSOG010000660.1 GCA_013216025.1 Algicola sp.
GCGCCCTACTTGGTGCAGGGCGGCACCGACAGCAAGTATTTCTACCAAGTGTCGGCCAATGTTTATCGTTTTTTGATGATCCGTGCAACCAGAAGTACGCTTAAAAGGTTACACGGTATTGATGAGCAAATTACAATATCTGAATATATGGATACCATCCGTTTTTACTATCAGATCTTAAATGGGGTTTAACAAGCGCCTAATCTAACGATTTTAGAAACCGTTCTTTGCGCGGTAAATAATAATCGTCGTAATCCAAAGAGACAATAACCGATCCCGCTCTGCCGACAATTTCACCACGGGGGATAAAACCATAAACCCTTGAGTCGGCACTGTTACGGCGATTGTCTCCTAACACCAAGTAATGGTCTTTTGGCACGACAACCGGATCAAAATTATCCAACTCGCCGGAGCGGTCTTTCATGGTTTGAATTGCATGACTCATGTCACCGACACGCTCATTGGCCAACACCGCGTTGGCATTCGATTCGGTTTGTTCATAACTGGCCTTGTGCCCGTTGATGTAAACTTCACCTTTAACCATGGCAACCGTTTCGCCGGGCAATCCCATTACCCGTTTAACCATTCTCATATTCGCTGCCGCCGATTCAAACACCACAATGTCACCACGTTGTGGGTCAGCAATCGCCATAATCGAAGTCAGCGTGAAAGGGACACGTAAGTCATAAGCCATTTTGTTGATGCCAATACGGTCGCCTTCGACAATGGTCGGTTGCATGGATCCGGTGGGCACATGGTTCCAGTCAGCAACTGCGCTGCGAAAAACCATCATCAAGGTGATAAAAACGATTAACCCTCGGTTGTTTTTCCAAATTTGTTTCAATTTCATCCGTTACACCCTCTATATATACATTGAATGAAATAGGGCAACACAAAAGCGCATTAGTTCAATCGGTAAGACAAAAACTTTAAACTCTTTACTCTCACTTTTTGCTTTCAAGGAAGCTCGTCACCGCAAAAAAGACCAAAACCAGCAGTAGGCCAATAACCTCACTGGGTCCAAACGACTGTCCAGTTATTTTGACCGAGTCCATCAAATTGCTGTTAATACTCAGCCCATCCAAAAAACCAGAAACAACGGCAGCCAAATCCCTAGCCCATTTACCAGAGATAAGCAAAAACAACAAACTCACCACAAATGCAGGCACTAAAACCACCAATACACTTTGTATACGATTGCTGATTACAATTCGCTTCATCACCGGTGCACTGAAATTGTCATCTGGCAAGGCATCATCAACCAAATCATCTTCAGCCAAACCCTGCATTAACCAGTCATCCTTGTCATTCAAGTTATTCATCAGGTTGTTCCCCTTGTTTTGTATTGCCGGTTTCGAGCATGGTTTTCAGCTTTTGCTTGGCGCGTCTAATCAGCGATTTTACCGTGCCCAGTGGCAATGCCATCACTTCGGCAACTTCCGGATGACTCAGTTCATGGCGAAAGTGTAACAATAACGCGGCTCTTTCATCTTCTCGCAAGTACTTTATTAACTGCTGTACTGTACGCTGGGCAATGATTTTCGATTCTTGATTGGTTTCATCCGCGCGGTCATCCAACTCGGCATTGCTGTATTCCCGTTTTTTTCGCTGTTCGCCTATAAAGTGCTGATAAGCGATTTTAAACAACCACGACAAAAACTTGCCTTCGCCACGATAGCTGTGAATGTGCCGATACGCCTTAAAAAACGTTTCCTGTGCGAGTTCGTCGGCGATAGCATGGTCTTGTTGCGTCAGCCGCCGCAAAAACAGCCGCACCGGTGACTGGTGTTGCTTAATCAGCTTTTCGAAGGCCTGATGGTCATCAAATTGCTGAACCCGCTTGATCAATACGTTTTCCATCAATAACGGCGAGGTTTTGTCTTTAATCGCCAAAAACTAAGGTATATCAAACCCATAGTTACTGGCACAGAGCCGAATATCCAACCGATACCACCCATCACCATCAGCACCGGTGTCATCACAATCCCTATAAACAAATACAAAATACCCCGCCTAAAATCCCTGTCGGGGTTATCTTTTTTGGCCAATCCCAGGGTCACCAACATCTCAACATCAAGATCTTGATTTTTATCGAGCAGCTTTTGCAGGGTTTGCTGTTTAGCAACTTTGACCCGGCCATTAACCACAATAACAACGATGATGATAAGCACTACGCCAGCACCTGCGATAAGGTGGACGATTTGCTCCATATAGGCAGCTTCTGTCATAGGTATTCCTTACTATTATTCGGCCAATTCTTCTTTCGCCTGCTCTAGATGATCGACAAAACCTGGCAGGTTTCGATCACTGTTTGTTTTAGCAATAGACACGGCCCGTTGATAGTATTCGAGCGCCAGTTTATATTGCCCATTTTTAAAATATGCTTCGCCCAAACTGTCATGAACGTTAGCTGAGTATGGGTAGCTTTTAACATTTAGTGTAAAATACTTGATGGCCTGAGCGTAAGCTTCTTGTTCAACAAAATGATAGCCGATATCGTTGATTCTTCTGCGCTGAGGTGTTGAATGTTCTGCTAATAAGTCTTCAGCCAGTTTTTCTGCCTCAGCGATTTTACCCTCGACGGTGTGCAATCCTATCAACTCTTCATATCCCCATTGACCATGAGATATTTTATAGCCAGCCCTTCTAGACAACTCTTTATAGTAGACGCTCATTCCTTTCATACCGCCGTCATCCATAAAATCATCAAAGTCGCCATTAACATTGGGTAGGCGAATATCGCGCTTAAAATCGTCGATATCAATGTTATTGGCGGCCAAATGCATGTACATGGTTAATCTTACATCGCCCACAGGGGTGACGTTAGACAAATAAATAACACTGGTACCGTCGTCATATAGTGCAACATTACTAGCAAAACCATCAAGCGTGCCACCGTGTACTGTCAACTGCACAGAGGGGTTAAACCGCATGTAGGTTTCCTGATTGATGAACCAACCATAACCATAACCGGCAAGGTTGGGGGTCAGCATTTTTTTAGTCATCGCTGGGCTCAGCAATGTGTGGTTTTTGACCGCTTTGCTCCAGACAAACAAATCATCTACCGTTGAATACAGGCCGCCGGTTGCGTAGGCGGTAGATTGACTTCTGAATCCGTCTGCTTTGTATGCGCCTTTATCCTCACTAATCAACGCCTTAAAGAAATTGAATTCAGTAAACTTGTAACCCTGAGCGACATGCTGCTCAATAAAATCATTATCCGGGTAACCGGTGTTTTTCAGACCCAGAGGTTTGGCAATGTTATGTGCTATTAGGGCCGCATAGGTTTTTCCTGTTATTTGTTCCAAAATAGCACCGAGTAACACATAGTTGTTGCTGGCATACGAAAACTGGGTGCCCGGTTGGTTAATCAAATCCATTTGACCGATGAGTTTAACGTAAGCTGGTACGCTGATTTTTTCGCGGATGAAGGCTCGTGGGTCAATACCCAGTCGTTTCAATCCTTCGTAATGCGGTAAACCCGAAGTGTGTGACAGCAATCGATGCAAAGTCATCTGCTGACCTTTTTCTTTTGGAAAGTAGGGTAAGTAATCACTCACTGTTTTATCCAACGACAACAAGCCTTTTTCGACCTGTTGCATCACCAACATGGCGGTAAATTGTTTGGTGACCGAACCTATCAAAAAGCGAGAATCAGTTTTGTTCGCCGTGTTTTTCTCGCGGTTATAAAACCCGTAGGCTTTTTTGAGCAGTATCTTGTCGTTTTTAGCGACCAGCATTACCCCGTTAAAAGGGCTTTTAATACGATTATGCTGACCTTCTTCGGCGTATAAATCCATAACAGCCGTCAAATCCTGGGCAAAACCAGATTGACTGAACATCAACATAACCAAAATATGCATTTTTTTCATTGGGTGATTTCCTTAAGTTACAAACGCGGGTTAGTGCCCATCCAGAAACTGGTGTTATTGGGCACTGGCTGCGCGGTACACGGATGTGCCGCCTTTTCAACCGGCAGCCGCTGCTGTTGTTGAAAAGTAAGCGAAGTTCCACTTGCTTGAACGTAGCGGTTTCCTGAAATCTCACATTTGCACACGGAAGTGCTTATTAGAGCAATGCATGGAGCAATTGCCGATGGATGTGAGTTTCAGGACGATAACTAGTCACAAAACCTTCATTTATACAGAATGCAACTCACCGGCAAATGGATTCACACCAAAAGAAAGAAATTTAAATACGCGGGAACAGAAACTCAGAAGAGGGTACGAGAAGATTATTTAACGTCAAACATTGTTTACAAATAGCCGCCATTACATGTACTTTAAGTACTCAGTTTTACCTACTCAGAGAAAAATAGACATTGGAGCAGATGCCTTGGTGATTCAATTACAAAAACGGACTCTGATTGCTCCGGGAAAAAAATGAAGCGAATCGTTTTTCTATCCTGCGCTATTTTACTGACCGCCTGCGCCCCCACGCGTAATCTGGCCATGTTCGCACCATCTAATAACCAATGTTACAACCGCAACACCCAGCCTTGGACTTTTGCAGTAGACACTCACCATCACTTCCGTTCTTTTGGCCATAAATCACTAGACTACAACAAACTGCTGAGGTACTTCACCAAACAAGGCATCGTGTTTGTCACCGCCTATGGTATTGGACAGACCCTCCCCAAAAACTCAAGTTGTGAGTTTTTCACCCAATGCCCCGGCACCCCGGTAAAACCAAG
>JABSOG010000661.1 GCA_013216025.1 Algicola sp.
CAAGGCACTGTTGCGTGGTCACAGGGTTAAGTGGTAATAGTGTTTCGCTTAAACTGGCCAATTTGGCTGCTGGGTCCAGCCGGGCGACTATTTGCAATAAAGCATTGAGTGCGCCGCCGTTTTCAAGCCGCTGCATTAACATGGGCCCATTTTGACACAATAGGTCGACAACCTCATGAGTGACGTCAGCCAAGTTGGGGGCATTGTTTTGTAAAGGATAGTTTTGTAAGGGAGACACTTCAATTTCAGGCTGTGCTTGTATTGGTGTTTTAGGTTGGTTTTGAGCGCGCAACGCCGTGATTAATTGCAGGTAGTTATTGCCGGTTTCGTCCATCGCTTTTATCACACAATTTAAGGTGATGTCGCTGTGACGACGCAACTCGTCAAGCGTTTGCTGTGGTATTGAATCATCGCTGGTGGTTGCCAACCGTTCAAAATCAACAATAAGGGTGTGCAGGGCAGT
Source organism: Algicola sp. (assembly GCA_013216025.1). Classification (GTDB taxonomy): domain Bacteria; phylum Pseudomonadota; class Gammaproteobacteria; order Enterobacterales; family Alteromonadaceae; genus JABSOG01. Next base: position 464 of record JABSOG010000661.1, read on the forward strand.
TGAAAGTGTGATGGTGTCTGCATTTATGACTACACTGCCATCTTCAAATGTTACCTTGGGCCGTGTTATTTCAATGCCAGCCGAGCACGGGGCATTATTGGTAAGCATCAACGCAATCTCTTTGCCAAGGCCATGAATAAGCTCGGATAGCGCTGGGTCTTTGGCAGATTTATCAATCTCTTGATGGAGTTTATCGCCAATTTTATCGATGTTGACCACCAGCGACAATAGCTGGGTTTTGTACGATTGGGTATGGTTGAATACTTGCAGTGCGTGGCAGTTGAATGTTTGGTTGTCGGTCAGGTCTTGGCTTTCGTGGTTGTTTGATAGTGTCTGCCAGTGAGCAGTGGCCAAATCAGCAATGTTTGACAGCATATGCGACAACAGCTCACCTACGGCTTGGCGCGCTTCAAAAGTCGTGGTGGCTTGTTTTGGCAGATAACTGGCTAAATTATTGGCTAAACTATTGGCTAAACTATTGGCAAAAGTTGTGCCATCAACAGCCCATTTCATTTTACCCAACAACGCATCAATACGCCCACGACTGCTCAGGTAGCTTAAACTCAGTTGCTGCACATCATCTATATCGGTTGCGGCTGCTTGCTCGGTTAACCATTGTTTAAGTCGCTGGGTCGCTTCTTGCTCATGTACAGCTGTGCTCAAGGTGTAGTGTTCTGCTGTGCTTAAGGTGTTGAGCAGCAGACCACAGCGGTTGACGTGGGTGGCGAGTAGTTGTTTGTATTGGTGATGACAGGTGACCAAGCGAATGATGATTTGTACTAGTGTCGGTGAGGTATTTTCATCGTCTAAACCGTTTAGCTGTTTGCTGACCAGTTCGATGGCCCCAAGGATAAAGCGTTCATCAAACGCATGGCTGTCTTGTGCTAATTGTGCCAGTGGATCAAGCTTGTTGTGTAGAGCGCTTAGCTGGGACTTTTGCTGACTACTAACCGGTGTGCGCGTGCGGCGGGTTGTTCTACGGCGGGTCAGTGGAGGGGCTGAAGGTGCACTGGCTGGCGGTTTTTCAATACTTTGCACTGTGGTTAAATCTTCGAGTATTTGTTTGACCTCAAAGTGACTCTCGGTAGTGGATAAATCATCGCTTAAAACCCCGATTTTCACTAATAGTGCGAAACTGAAAAACTCGATCATGGCAATATGATGAACGGTTTCATCCCCTGCTTGGGCGGCAGTTTGGCCTTCATCGATATTGGCGGTCAACGCGCTGATGACAGTGGCAAAATCGTTGTCGTTAAAGTTTAGACCGGTGGTTTCAAATGCGGTTAAAACCGGGGTGATGGCTGATTCATCAACCCCAGTTTGCTTTGAATCGACGACCATCAAAAGGGTTGCACTGTTGGTGAGTTGCGTGAGTAACCCGGCGACTGAATTTTGTGACATGAATGATAACCCCAAAAATTGAATAAATGCGGACAACTCGTCGAACGAGCTGTCCCTTTGGGGTGAAGATACTAATGATCAGAGATTTGCATGACTCGGGGTTTTCTATGGGGTTTTAACAATCGTAAAATTAACCGGAATAAACTACCCCTTTAAATCACTCGTTTTTCTGCCGCAACGCGGCATTATATAAAGATGCGCAGCAGATTTATTAACCGGTCGATTGTTTTTTCGCTCGCTTGGCCATCCATCCCGGTAACAGCTGAACGCCGCCAACAGACAAGACCACGATGACAATGCCGGTGATGCCCTGTAAATCCAATTGATCGCTTTTGATCACATCCGTCCACCAACCCATCTCACTGACTAGGTAAGTAAAACCAAAGCTGCAAACCGGTGTTAGAGCAATCATGGGGCCAACTTGTGAGGCAGGCCAGTATTTCATCGACTGGGCAAAACAACCAAAGGCAATTAAGGTACCTATCGCACTGAACAAGGCCATCAGCCATTGCTCGGTATTCATCGGCTCAAACTGACCAAATTGGCTGAAAGGTAGCATGGCAAGGGCAGCAAAACCATAAACAAACAACAAAAAGTTGGGCGCAGACAACTGGGTCATCACTGACTTTTGAATCAAAGAGTAGCAGGTCCACGAGATCACTGAAAACTGAACAATCAAGATCCCCCACCACATGTCAGCCCCTTGTTGCTGCGAAAAGTCGAGATAGGGATGAAAGAACAACAACATGCCCAGTGCCAACGTGGCAAAACAGGCCATTTGTATCGGTTTGAGTTTTTCTTTGAAAAATAACACCCCGCCAAAGGCCAAAAGGAACGGCGCCGTTTGAAAGTTCAATTGGGCTTGTCCTGGTGATAAGTATTTGAGGCAGTACATAAACGACAGATAATTGCCGATTGAGAATATCGCCGCAAACGATAACCTGATCCAGTCACGTTTGGTCAAGGGTTTGAATTCGGCTAACTTGCCGGCCAAAGACTGGAGCAAAAGACTGATCAAAAAAGCCACCGCATAGCGAAACCAAGTCAAGGTGACGGGGTCGATAAATACCGCACATAGCTTGAGGATGATGGGTAACATGCCCCAGAAAATAATGGCGGTAGTGATAAAAAAGAGTCCGGCACGAGCAGCATTGTTAGCCAATGAAATGATCCTTAAATGGGTTTTTGAGAGTGGGCGAAGTAGATAACCTTAATATAGAATGCAATGTCCTATATGGCGAATAAAATGCACGCTATAACAACGCATTGCAAACCATCCATGGTAAAAGGTAGACTGAAGATATTGTCAAATACGGATTCAAGCCCAAATAGGCAGGCACCATAATGAATGTATTGAATTTAAATCATCGAAAAGCACAAAAGTTGCATAAGCAGGCTGAAGCACTCAGTGATGCAGGCCAAGATGAACAAGCCATTGAACTGTATTTGCAGGCGATTGAACTGAACCCCGAAAAGTCGGAAAGTTACTACAATATTGGTTTGATTCACAAATATCAAAACCGCTGGCAACAGTCGCTCGATTTCAACCAAAAAGCTTATGCGTTGGCCCCTGACGATGAAGCCAGCCGCTGGAATCTGGCAATTGCCGCTACGGCATTAAGAAAATGGGATATCGCCCGAAGTGCGTGGAAAGACAATGGCATTAAGTTGACAGGGGAGGCCGGTCCAATAGAAGATAACTTTGGCATGACCCCCCTCAGGTTGAACCCAAATGAAAACGCCGAGGTCGTTTGGGCGCATCGAATCGACCCGGTGCGGGCACGAATACAAAGTATTCCTTATGCCGAGTCGGGTTTCAAGTTTGGTGATATTGTATTACACGATGGCGCATCGGTGGGCAGTCGCGAAGTTGATGGCCGCCAGTATCAGGTATTTAACGTGCTCGAACTGTTTGAGTCATCAAACTACCAGACCATGATTGTTAACGTAATGATCACCAAAGAACAAGACCTAGAAACCCTAGAAGCGCTGTTCTCGTCGACCAAACACGACTGGGAAGACTGGACCACAAATACCACAAGCCTGTGCAAACAATGCAGCGAAGGCACACCTCACGACCATCATGATCAACACTTGCAAGATACTTGGCAGCCCAAACGCACGCTGGGTGTTGCCGTGTATGATGCTCAGGATATTATGCCGATATTTCAACAGTGGCAGCAGATGTGTGTTGGGACGATGTTATGTTTAACGAATTAGAATTGGATTAGCAATGACAGAACAACAAAAAGCAGCGTTGATAACACAAAGCTGGCAAATGCATGAAATCGTTGAGCAGTGTTATCTTGATGATCCAGCGGCAAAAGGTGAAGGCACAACGGAAAAAAATGAAGCGTGGTCAGAAAAACAAAGGTTGCTGCTAGCAGACATGGCGCTGCATTTACTGCAAACGGCGTTAAATCCTGGTGAAATCAAATTGGATAAATTGACGAATAATTTACACTCGATAATGACCATTGCTGACCAATATTTGCCTGATGCCGAGTTGGTTAAGGCGACTGAGAAGTTGTGGTAGGTATGATAGTGTCGCCGCTTTCCTAAAAAATGTTTATCATCGATGATTGCATCCTGCATAATCGCTATATAGGCCAATCCCTGGCCAAAACAGAGTTGCAAGAGCGAGACATTTAAATGCTCCAGGCATAAATGCATACAGACCATCCATGGTCATACCACGGTGTCCACACGCTCTGAGCGGATCATCAAGCTTTTTTTAACCCTAATTTAGTTTTTCTTGATTTCGCAATGCCGTTCCTTTAAAGAAAATAGATAGGCGGCTTCATCATATTTCTTATGGTCTTTCCAGCAACGAAATAAGATACGAATCCACTTGAATGCCAAGGCCCTCAGTGTCGCTTGATGGGACATTCCGTGCGCTCGTTTTTTGTCATAGAACTCCTTTGCCCAGAATGAGGCATGAAGGCTTTGATTGGCCCACTCAACGAACGTTTGGCGTACGAACTTTGAACATTGGTATCGCCAGTGCGTCCAGGTCTTTTGGCCACTACTCTCTTTTACTGGCGCTATACCGGAGCATTTGTTG
>JABSOG010000662.1 GCA_013216025.1 Algicola sp.
GCCGAAATAGCAGCGTTGTTACTATCCGAGGGTACATCGTTCTTATCGGAAGGAGGGGCGGTTTCGGTCGATCAACGCACCAATACCTTGCTGATAAAAGATACTCGGCGCAGCATTGAAAATGTTCGCAAGGCAATTGATGCACTTGATGTACCCATTAGGCAAGTGCTTATCGAATCACGCATGGTGACAGTAAAAGATAATGTCAGTGAAGAATTGGGGATTCGTTGGGGGGTTAGTGATCAGGCAACTACGGATGGTTATTCTGGCACCCTTGAAGGGGCACAATCCATTTCAGGCGGCACCATACCCTCGGTGTCTGACCGGTTGAATGTCAATCTGCCGGTTAACAATCCTGCGGGCAGTATCGCGTTCCATGTCGCCAAACTGATTGACGGCACCATATTGGATTTGGAATTGTCGGCACTCGAACGTGAAAATAAAGGTGAAATTATTGCCAGCCCGCGTATTATGACCGCCAACCAAAAAAAGGCGCGAATTGAACAGGGTACCGAAATTCCCTTTGTTCAGGCGGCTTCTAGTGGCGCAACCACAGTGACTTTCAAAAAAGCGGTGTTGAGTTTGGAAGTGACCCCTCACATTACCCCGGATGATCGGGTGATCCTCGATTTGATCATCACCCAGGACACTCGTGGTGATACGGTGCAGACGGGTAACGGCGCAGCGACTGCAATCGATACCCAGCGTATTGAAACTCAGGTGCTGGTCGAAAATGGAGAAACCATCGTATTGGGTGGGATATTTCAGCAGCAAATTGTGAGTTCGGTATCAAAAGTACCGTTGCTGGGTGACATCCCGTATCTTGGTCGGGCGTTTCGTACCGACAGCGTACTCAATGAAAAGACCGAATTATTGATATTCGTGACTCCAAAAATCGTGACGAACTCATTTTAGGGTCCTTTCTTAAGGTCTTTTACTCCGCTTTTCATAAGCAATTGATTTAATGCTTGAACATCGCCAGCATTTTTTGCGATAATCCCCCACCTCACTCAAAGTAGTGGAGTTTCACGCGGATTAATTAACTAGGTTAGAATTGTAAATAGATATGGCTGAAAAACGTAATATTTTCTTGGTCGGCCCTATGGGGGCTGGCAAAAGTACTATCGGAAGGCATCTGGCTGAGCAATTGCATTTGGCATTTTTTGATTCTGATCAAGAGATTGAAAAGCGTACTGGTGCAGACATTGCGTGGGTATTCGATGTCGAAGGGGAAGAAGGCTTCCGTGTTCGTGAAGAAAAAGTGATTGAGGACCTGACTGAAAAGCAGGGCATCGTTTTGGCCACCGGCGGTGGTTCAGTTGCCAGCAAAGACGTTAGAAATCGTTTATCTGCCAGGGGCATTGTTGTTTATCTCGAAACCCCCATCGAAAAGCAGGTTGCTCGTACCCAGAGGGACAAACGCAGACCTTTATTGCAAACCGAAGAAGATTCACGATCTGTATTGGAACGTTTGGCCAGTGAGCGCAACACCTTGTATGAAGAGGTTGCCGACTTTACCGTCAAAACTGACGAGCAAAGTGCCAAAGTCGTTGCTAGCCAGATCATCCGTAAAATCGGTTTTTAGTTTATTCAGGAATGCTACGCCCATGGCTCAACTAAAGGTCGACTTAGGTTCGCGTAGCTATCCTATATTCATTGATACCGATACCCGTCAACTGACTGCCCATTTAACCCCTTATTTAAAAAACCGTAATCTGGTGATTGTGTCAAACGCCTGCGTTGCTGACATTTATCTTGACGATTTGAAAGCTGCCCTGAGTAAAAACTATCAGGTCAGCCATTATTTGATGCAAGATGGTGAGCAATACAAGTCGTTTGAAACCTTTCATGATTTGATTGGCTTTTTGTTGGAAGGCAATTATGGCCGTGATACCACTTTGGTTGCCCTTGGTGGCGGTGTCGTGGGAGATTTGACGGGATTTGTTGCAGCGAGTTATCAGCGCGGCATAGACTTTGTTCAAATTCCAACAACATTGTTGTCTCAGGTTGATTCATCTGTGGGTGGCAAAACGGCTATCAACCATCCTCTTGGCAAAAATATGGTGGGTGCGTTTTATCAACCCAAAGCGGTGCTGATTGACATCAAATCACTCAATACCCTACCGGCAAGAGAGTTTGCTGCTGGTATGGCAGAGGTGATCAAATACGGTGTTGCGCTTGATCGTGCATTCTTTGACTATCTTGAAGTCAACAAAGCGGCCATTGCTGCATTTGATACGCAAACGCTCATCAATGTGGTTAAACGATGTTGCGAGATCAAGGCTGATGTCGTACGTCAGGATGAAAAAGAAGCTGGCGTACGTGCGCTGCTTAATTTTGGCCATACTTTTGGCCATGCTATCGAAGCGCATATGGGTTACGGTAATTGGCTCCATGGCGAGGCTGTGTCAGCAGGCATGGTTTTTGCTTCTAAAGTGGCACAGTTAAACGGTTTATTGACAGTGGAACAGGTTGAACGCATCAGTGCATTACTTGAGTATTTCAAGTTGCCGATCGTAGGCCCAGCTACAATGAGCTATCAGGATTACATGCCACATATGCGAAAAGACAAAAAAAATCTGGCCGGTGAAATTCGTTTCGTTATCCCCACCGGTATCGGTTCATCCAAGGTCACCAATCAGGTCAGTGAAGCACAATTGAAGCAAGTGTTAGGCTTTGCACCAAGTGCGCAAGACTAGTGATGGAAGCGGGCATATTACCCAGTCGCCAGGAGCTGTTGTCACGCATTGAGTTGGTATGTGAGCTCGACAGCCGCTTAATCGCTGTCACTGGCGAGGTTGGGATTGGCAAATCGGCATTGCTCGAATTTTTCATTGAACATCACTGCGTTGACCGCACAAAATGTTTTGTACAAGCGATAAAAGACCAGAGCACTCATCAGTTAAGAGAACAACTATTGGTACAGTTGCTGCCGGGTTGTGCATACGATCCACATTTGTCATTGGCACAAAACATTGCCGAAGCCCAATTACCAGATCCCCTCAATGTTATCATCGTTATTGATAGCGCCGAATTTGCCGCCGCTGAGATATTTCAAGACTTATTGGGGTTATTAAAAGATCACAATGGTCATCAATTCTGCGCGATTTTCGCTCAGCCCCGAGACCCTGAACGCATCAACAAACTTAATGACGGTAGGGGGTTGATTGAAATTCATCTCGAACCTTTAAGTAAATCTGAAAGCCGGATGTTGTTAGAGTTTTATTATCGCTCGATGATAGATAGTGATCGGGCGCAGGTGCAAAAGTTTATCGAGCGCTGTCATGGACTGCCAGCAAAATTGTTGAAATGGGAAGACGGTACCGAAACTTTGGATTCGCCGGGCAAACTGTCGAAAAAGACCTTGGTTACTTCAGCAGTGATCGCATTTTTGGTCACCGTTATGGTCGTAGCGAGTTGGTATTTTATACCCCTCAAAAACTCAGAAGTTCCGCTGCAAACTCAGGTTGAGATTCCACTTAATGAATCCTTGCAGCAACCCAGTGAAGAAGCAGAAGATGAAAGCCTGCAAGCTGTAAAAAATGGTGAAACCACTCAAACAGACTTGCCAACAGACAAACAGCCATCAGAGCAATTGCCTGATGTGACAGCTGAACAAACCCAAGAAAAGACGGACGACAAAAATGAGCTTGGTACACTCTTGGTGCAGAACTGGTCTGACTCGGTTAATAAAGCAAAAACGGCTAAAAAAATCGTGGATAAAACGCCTGTTAATGCCGCTGTAGTGGTCAGTAACGAGTTGAAGCCCCTATTTAAGCGCAAAGCTGAACCACAAACTGAGCAACTGGCGGCTGACGATGCGCCGCAATTAGACGTTGAAGTTACTCAAACGCCATCGCAACACAAACCAGTTGATTCAGCTGTGGCTTTTGAGCAACAAGCCCAAGCCACTGATGATAAAATGGATAACCAATGGTTTTTATCACAACCGGTTAGTGACACCGTCATCCAGTTAGCGGGCGTCAGCAATACCCGAGTACTTGAAACATTTTTGCTGGAACATCAGCTAAAATCTATCACCCATATCTATCAGTCGGTGCGTAATGGTCATCCTTGGTATGTTGTCACCACCAAGGCCTATACAACACCGGACGAAGCAAGACAAGCTATCACCGGGCTGTCGGCGTCATTGCGATCGACACAACCTTGGGTAAAATCCATTCGTGCAATTCAATCAGAAATCATTAATGCAAACAAAAAAAACTAAGACCCGCTCATTTTTAAAATGGGCGGGAGGCAAATATTCTCTGATGGACACCATCAACGAGCATTTGCCGGACGGTAACAAGCTGATTGAACCTTTTGTTGGTGCTGGCACCGTGTTTCTTAACACCAATTACAGAAAGTATTTGTTAAACGACATCAATGCCGATTTGATCAACCTGTTTAATGAGCTTAAAAACAATAGCCAAGCACTTATCCCCGACATGCGTGGAATGTTTGATAACAAGTACAATAATGCCGATAGCTTTTACGACTTGCGTGAAAAGTTTAACCTGAGCAAAGACATTTATGAACGCTCTGTGATGTTTTTGTATTTGAACCGTCATTGTTACAACGGTTTATGCCGTTACAACCTCTCTGGTGGTTACAATGTACCGTTTGGTAAATACGTTAAACCCTATTTTCCTCAGCATGAACTGGAGTTCTTTGCCGACAAAGCCAAAAAAGCCACTTTTACCTGTGACAGCTATATCAAAACCTTTCAAAAGGCGAGAAAAGGTTCGGTGATTTATTGTGATCCGCCATACGTGCCGTTGAGCAAAACCGCCAGTTTCACCACTTACGCCAAAGGTGGGTTTACCTTGGATGATCAGGCCAAACTGGCCAACCTTGCAGAGACAGCCGCATTTCAGCGTGGCATACCTGTGCTCATCAGCAACCATGCCACGACTTGGACGCGCA
>JABSOG010000663.1 GCA_013216025.1 Algicola sp.
ACAGACCACAGCCGTTGTCTGAATATTCCAGTGTTACCGACTGGTTGGATTGTGAAACATTTATAGTTAAACGGCGATCGGTAACCGCGTCAAAAGCGTGAACAATACTGTTGTCGATCAGTTGTTCGATGACTTTATGGATAACATCGAGGTGAGATACCAAGGTGATGTGTTCTGCACACATCACCTTCATGCAGATCTGGTCGTCATCAAAGCGTTGTTGCCTGGTCTTCTTGATATCATCAAGCAAGGTTAACAAATCAACGGGCAGACCAGTTTCACTGGCTGTTTCCATGGCCAAAGCTTTGAAGTCGTGAATCAAACAGCTGGTACGTTGCAAATTGTTGAGCAGTAAAACATAGCCATCTTTGCTAATAGTCTCAAACTGTTTGAATTTCGACAAGGTTAGTGTTTTTGCGTTGGTTTGCTCACACAATGTGCTAAAAGAGGATTCGAGCTTAGTGGCAGCAGTAACGATTATGCCCAATGGCGTATTCAGTTCGTGGGCTATCCCAACAACCAGACTGCCCAAAGCCGCCAACTTTTTAGACTCCACCAATTCTTGCTGAGTTTGCTTGAGCGAATTGAAGGCTGTGGTAAGCTCAAACGTACGCTCGGTAACCCGGTTTTCAAGCTCAAGGTTAAGCGCCTGCAAGCCGCTTTGTGCTTGTTTTAATACTTGAATATTATCAACGGTACCGACAATGCGCAACGCTTGACCGATGGCAGAACGTTCTACAGTCTTTGCCCTGTTTCTCACCCAACGCCATTGACCTTGTTTGTTTTTTACCCGGTAGGTGGCATCAATAAATTTTGACTGGTTATTTTTGTGACTTTCAATTGCCGCCCACAATTGTTCAAAGTCATCTGCATGAACCTGGGCTCTCAAGGTTTGTGCATTGAATAATTCAAAACCATCCTCACCATGAAGGGTTTTAATATTACGGGACCTGAATACCATATTGGTCTGGAGGTCCCAATCCCAAAGTTCGTTGCCGCTGGACCACAATGCCAGCGACAGGCGTTTTTCGGACGCTCTGACTTGACGAAACTTTTGATGTCGCTGCCACATAATGGCGCCAATGATAGATCCAACAATAATAATGTAACCGATATAGGCCCACCAAGTTCTCCACGGTGGCGGGCTGATGGTGATTTTCAATTGTGCTATCGACTGCCCCCATTTACCATCCAGCCCTTTTGCCCTTACTTTTAAAGTATATGATCCGGCAGGAATATTGGTATAAGTTGCCCGACGCAACTTAAAGTCGGTATTTATCCAGTTTTCGTCCCAATTTTTCAGCTTGTATGCGTAACGTGTCTGACTGGTACGTGCAAAACCCAAGGCTGCAAATTCAAATGAAAACAAGTCGTCCAAATAACTCAACGAAATTGCCGAGGTATGGTTAATTGTGTTGGTCAGGTAGGGAATGCCATGATGATTTTGGTCTGAGACCGAGATTGCGACATTGGTCACCCGCATCTGGGTCAATTGCACTGGCATATCGAAGACCGGTCGTTTGATATTTTGTGGATAAAAGCGGATAAATCCATTACTACCACCAAAAAACATCTCACCTTGAGCACTTTGGTAAGCGCTGCCACTGATAAACTCACCGGGTGGCAATCCATCCAGTTCCGTGTAATTAATAAACTGCTGTGAAGACAGATTAAACTCTGATAACCCTATGCTGGTACTTATCCACAAATTGCCGGCGTCGTCCTGCAGCAAACTATTTAATGAGTTGCTGGCAAGGCCATCTTTGAGGCCAAAATGGGTAAACCTGCCAGTTTCAACATCCAATTTGTTGAGGCCGCCACCATAAGTGGTCACCCATATGTCTCCTTGTTGATCTTCAAGCGTAGAGGTCACTATTTCGTTACTAAGGCTGTAAGTATTATTGACATCATTGCGGTAGCGGGTAAATCGCTGTTGTGTATCCAGTCTGTTCAATCCTCCGCCATATGTCCCTATCCACAGATTGCCCTTTGAATCTTCTTTCACCGACAATACCGCATTATGACTCAAGCTGTTGGGGTTGTCCGGTTGATGCAAGAACCTGGTGAAATCGTCCGTCCGTGGATTATACAGATGCAAACCCCGATATGTGCCAATCCAGACCCGATCTTTGCTATCGACAAACACCGTCAAGGTATGATCACTGTTTAAACTATTTTCGTTATCAGGGTCTGAACGATATCTTTTAAACGTTTTACTGCTCAAGTCAAAACGATTGACACCGCCATCGAAATTGGCTGACCACAGTGTATTTTTCCGGTCAAACGCAATGGCATAGACCCGGTTGTTGCTGATTGACCGAGGGTTATCCGGATCATGATGATAAGCGATAAAGGCATGTTGCTCGGCATCATAGCGATTGAGACCACCGCCATCTGTACCCAGCCACAAAGTACCGTTGGCGTCTTGCGTGAATGCCCAAACCTCATTGCCCGACAAACTGTTCGCTACCTTGCTATTTTGTTTATAATGGGAAAATTTCTCTTGCTGAGGGTTGTATTTGGCCAGACCCGTGGCGTACAGACCGACCCACAAAATATTGTCTTTGCTGAGTAATAAAGTCTGGATGATATTACCGTTGATACTGTTTTTATCTTCCTTATCATGGTCAAAATGGATGAATTGACCGGTGTTAGCGACCAATCTGTCCAAACCACCATAGGTGGCAACCCAAAGTTGTCCATCATTATCAGTGAGAATGTTTCGCACCCTGTCATGACTCAAACTTGTCGGGACGTATTCATCGTGTCGATATATACTGAATCGGCCGGTGTCCGGTTCAAAATAATTCAGTCCCCCACCGCTGGTACCAATCCATAAATTCCCGGCACCGTCCGGACAAATGGTCAAAACACGGTTATCGCTCAAACTGTTGATTTGGACCGGGTCGTTTAAAAATCGGCTAAACGTTCCCTGGTTTTGACTAAATAAGTTAAAGCCTAATGTCGTACCAATCCAAATCCTGTTTTGACTGTCTTGGGTGATACTCCAAATGTCATTGTGGCTGATACTGGCGGGATCATCCACGTCAACAACAAATTGCTCGAACGAATTTTCAGTGCGGTTATAAACAGACAATCCATCACCATGAGTACCTATCAACAGTGTGCCATCACTCGATTGATACAATGCAGATATTTGGCTACCCTTGAGACTATTGGGGTCGTTTTTATCTTGTTTGAATCTTTTGAATTGTGCGGTTCTGGGGTCAAAGCGGTTTAATCCACCATTAAACGTACCGATCCATAGATATCCTTGCTCATCCTCAAGTAGTGACAGAATAAAACTACTACTGAGCGAATTGGGATCATCTGTGTTGTGGTGAAATACGAGAAATTCGTAACCGTCAAAACGATTCAGACCATTTTGTGTACCGAACCACAAAAAACCTTGTGAGTCTTGCAACATAGACGTAACGGTATTTTGTGATAACCCTTGGTCTACGGTAAATCTTTCAAAGCGGTTACCGGCATAAACGCCAGTTGCCAATGTAAGTAATAAAGGTAATAGCATCACCACTAAGTGACGGACCATGCTCACCTCAGTAATTTTTAGGGATATTTTTATCCCCTAGCCTGTACTATTGAGTATAGGCATTTATTGGCCGTCCCTCAGCGCATTTTTTGTGCATGGATGGAATTGATGAAGCGACCCGCCCTTTCTCACTGATGCCAATTTGCCATTGGAAACTGGGTTAACAGCCAAACACTCACTATACTTTCAATATTCATTGCATCAACATCGACCCTGGAAGAAATTAATGTCAGCACTCGTTAGATGGCGGGGCCAAGTCTTTTGTTTATTATGGTTGTATTTGCTTTGTGGTGCTCAGGTGAGCGGGCAAACCAATGATTTCGAGGACAGGATCACCACGGCGCAGGGGTTGTCCCATAATGTTGTCAACAGTGTGGTACAAGATGCACAGGGCTTTATGTGGTTCGCTACTCAGGATGGTTTGAACCGCTATGATGGTTATAACATCACGATTTTTCGCCACGACCCTGACGATCCGGATTCAATTTCTGACAGTTATGTTCAAACCCTATATGTTGATAAATCCGGCGTGCTGTGGGCAGGGGCCGTTTCAGGTGGGCTTAACCGCTTTAATTCAGCCGATGGGACGTTTACGTCCTTTGTTAACGACCCTCAAAATGATCAAAGTATCGCCGCCAATATCGCGGTGACATCCATTGTGGAGGATAGCCAAGGCCATTTTTGGATTGGTTCCCTCGGTGGCGGTGTTGGTCTTTTTGACCGCAGCAACGAGACTTTCACTCACTATCGTCATGACGCCAATAATAGCAATAGTCTGGGCGACAATCAGGTCTATGTGATATTTGAGGATAGCAAAAAGCAGCTTTGGGTGGGCACTCGCACGAAAGGTTTAAACCATTTTGATCCGCTGACAGGCCAGTTCACCCGTTATCAACATCAACCGTCAAATGATGATAGCCTCAGTCATAACCGGGTTTATGCACTGGGCGAAGACCAGGCAGGCAATTTGTGGGTCGGGACCCGTGGTGGCGGATTGGAGCTGTTTGACCGGGATGCAAGGCGGTTTGTTCATTATCTTAAACCCCAGGACAATGAAAAAGGCAGCAGTGCCGTCAACGTCTGGTCGTTTTATCTGGATAATAACCAGCAGTTTTGGATGGGGACCGATAATGGCAGGATCCAATATGACAGCGCCACTGGACAATTCCTTCACCGGCCCTTTGCTGCACAGGATCCAAACCAGCGCGTAATGTCCATGGTGCAAGATAAAACCGGTATCCTGTGGTTCGGCACCTTTGGTTTCGGTCTGGCCAAACAAAACCTGCTGCATCAACAATTTAATTATATTGCACATAAAGGTGCCAACCCAACGGGATTACCCAATAGTGATATAAATGCCATTTTAACAGACG
>JABSOG010000664.1 GCA_013216025.1 Algicola sp.
CCCTGCCCCACCAATATGCAGTTCACCGACACAACCGAGCGCTACCGGGTTGAGGTGTGAGTCTAAAACATAGGTTTGACTGTTGGCCAGCGGTTTGCCGATGGGCGTGTTTCGGCCTTGTTCGGTTTTTACGCTGTGCTGGTTGATTGAAAACAAGGTTGCACAAACCGTCGCTTCCGTTGGACCATAACCATTAATAATTTCTGCGTCTGTCAGGATATCGCTGATCTCGTGCAGCAGTCGCTCGGCAATGGGCTCGACACCCACCAGTAATCTTTCGATGGGCGGCTTATTATTGCTGATATGGTTTTTATAATCGTTCAAGAAAAAGGCTGGCAAGTAAGCACTGTTGATCTGATGCTGGTCCAGCCAATTGAAAAACGCCTGACTGTCCATGCGCACATCTACAGGCACTGGATACAGGGTGCCGCCACACAGCAGTGGCGTAAATAATTCGTACACACTGACGTCAAACCCTTGTGCAGTCCACGCCGAACAACGACTGTGACGGTTCAGCGGTTTAATCGCAGCAAAAGCATAAACAAGATTAATGACACTTTGGTGCTCAATCAACACCCCTTTGGGTTGCCCGGTAGATCCTGAAGTATAAATCACATAGGCCAGATTCGAGGCATTCACCTGAGTTGTTAATTCGCTGTTGGCCAAAGCATCGCTTTGACCGGCCAAATAATCACTGTCTAAACAAATCAGCTGACAATGGCTGCCTGCCAGACCTTCAACTTTGGCCCGCAGTGCGTTTTGGGTCAAAACAAGGTTAACCCCGGCATCTTCAAGCATATAGGCCAAACGCTTATCAGGGTATTGCGGGTCAAGCGGCAGGTAACCGCCACCGGCTTTCAAGATAGCCAATACTGCAACTATCATTTCTATTGAACGTTCAGCACAAAGACCAACGAGGTTGTCGGGTTGAACACCCAATGTTTGCAGATAAACCGCCAGTTGGCTGGCCTGAGCATTAAGCTGTGCATAACTGAGCTGCTGGCCTTCAAATACCACAGCAACGGCGTTGGGGTTTTGCTCTGCCTGCGCCTCAAATAACTGATGAACGCTCGGGTTATTGGCTAAGGCGTCAGTAAAGCGGTTATGAGTATCATTGTATTGAACCAACTGTAGATGAACATCAGCTTCACTGAGCATTTGCGCTTTAAACACACTTTGTTGGGGGGTTTTAAGCAAAGCACCCAGCAATGTCGTGAAATGCGCCGCCATGGCCTCAATGGTCCGGGCTTCAAACAAGTCAGTATTGTAACCCCAGCCCAGTGACAATCCCTGCTCACTTTGGCTGATGCTGAGCAACAAGTCATATTTGGCCACGTAATGGTGTTGTTCTACCTCACTGACTGCAAGGCCCGGCAATACCAATGTGTCTTGTTGATCACTTTGTAAAACCAACATCACCTGAAACAGCGGGCTGTGCCCCAAGCTGCGCTGTGGTTGCAGTTTTTCAACAATTTGCTCAAACGGCAGTTGTTGATGGGCGTAAGCATCCAGCAACAGGGTTTTGCTATGGTCAAGTAATTGGTTGAAATTGGGGTTATCAGACAAGTCACTGCGCAATACCAGGGTATTGACAAAGAATCCAATCAACCCGGCAATTTCAGATTGTTCGCGGTTGGCCGTCGGGCTGCCCACCACAATATCGGTTTCGTTGCTGTAACGTGCCAGCAATACTGAAAAGGCCGCATGTAATCCCATGAACAGGGTTGCGTCATTAGCAACACATAAACGCTGTAATTTATCCCTTACCTCACCACTGATCCGGCTATAACAAGTGGCACCGGCAAACCCCTGAACAGTAGGGCGTACTTTGTCCAGTGGCAGATTATGCACCACCGGCAAGTCTGCCAATTGCAGCGCCCAATAATCCATTTGCGCGGTTAACACATCGCCCCGTAACCAATTGCGCTGCCAATCGGCATAATCGGCATATTGCACAGCCAACGCCACCAGCGGGTTGTCTTCGCCCTGACTGTAAGCACCATATAAAGCACTTAATTCATTGAGCAATATCAACATCGACCAACCATCAGCGGCGATATGATGCAGTGTCACCAACAACGTATGCTCGCCGGTGGCCAGTTTAATGACCTGCCCCCGCATCATGATGTCGCGGCTCAAATCAAATACGCCAACCGCTTCTTTTGTAACCATTTGCGCCAATGCGCTGGCGCGTTCGTCTGCGCCCAGTGCCGACAAATCGGTAACCGATAACTCAAACTCAACCCGGTCCTGAATGATTTGAATTAACTGATCATCGTCGTTTTGGATAAAACAGGTGCGCAGGCTCTCATGGCGTTCAATGATGGTGGCAAAGGCAAGATTAAGCGCCGCAAGGTTAAGCTCACCCGATAAATGAAAACTTTCAGGGATATTATAATGCGCACTGGAGCCGTCGATTTGGTCTAGTAACCACAAACGCTGTTGCGCATAAGAGGTTAATAATGGCGCATCTCGTGAGACTTGGCTAATGGCACGATAGTCCAAGCCATCAAGTTGCAATATGGCCGTGGTAAACTGCGCCAAAACCGGCCCTTCAAACAACACTTTTATCGGTATATCAACGGCCAGCTGCTGACTAATTTGGCCGACCAGTTTCATCGCCAGTAACGAGTGTCCGCCCAGTTCAAAAAAGTTATCGTTAAGCCCCACTTGCTCAATGCCCAAAACATCTTGCCAAATCTCGCACACCGTCTTTTCAAGATCACTGCCCGGTGCGACATAAACCGATTGTTGCGTGTTCAAATCCGGCTCAGGCAGTGCCTTACGGTCTAACTTGCCGTTGGCCGTTAACGGCAGCTGTGCCAATAATATAAATGCTGACGGCACCATGTGCTCCGGCAATCTGTCGCTCAAGTAGACTCGCAATTCGCTTACATCATCTTGTTCATCTGCATCAGTCACCACATAGGCGACTAATTGCTGATCGCCACTGCCGGTGTTTCTGACCATCACCACCACGTCTTTGATCTTGGGGTGTTCGGCTAACGTATTTTCTATTTCACCCAGCTCAATTCTGAAACCACGCAGTTTTACCTGGTGATCGATACGACCCAAATACTCCAGGTTACCCTCTGGCAACCAACGCGCCAAGTCGCCAGTTTTATACAAACGTTCACTGGTAAACCCTTTATTGGCTTGGTAAAACGGGTTGGCAATAAACTGTGCCTCGGTTAACTCGGCGCGGTTCAGGTAACCGCGCGCCAAACCCACACCGCCGATATACAGTTCACCCGTAGCACCTAATGGCACCAAACCGGCCTGTTTGTTTAACACGTACAGCTGGATATTTTGGATCGGACGACCGATGGGGATACTGCTGCGTTCATCCAGTGTGTCATTGCAACTGAAGTGGCTGACATCAATGGCCGCTTCGGTCGGTCCATACAGATTATGCAACTCAATCTTTGGACATTGATTGACAAAGTCTTTTGCCAAATTCAGTGGCAACGCCTCACCACTGCAAAATACCTGTTGCAATGAGGTGCACCCGGACAAATCCTGTTGCGCCAACAACGCGCTTAACATCGATGGCACAAAATGCAGTTTGCTCACCTGTGCACTGTCGATCAGCTTAACCAAATACTGCGGCTCTTTATGACCACCGGCTTTTGCCAGCACCAAACCGGCACCCACGCTTAACGGCCAAATAAATTCCCATACTGACACATCAAAACTAAACGGCGTTTTTTGTAAAATCCGATCTTGTGGTGTCGAACCATATTGACGCTCCATCCAGTCAATACGATTAATTAACGCCTGATGTTCTACCATCACCCCTTTGGGTTTGCCGGTTGAACCCGAGGTATAAATCACATAAGCCAGATGACTGGCCTTTAATCCCAGTGTTTGTACCGACAGGTTTGAATCGGGTAATGTTGACAGACAATCCTGATAGGCCTGCCCCTCCAGGCACAACGCCTGCTCGGCAGAAATCGGGGTTCGCGCCAATAGCGACGACTCGGTAATGACCGTCTTGAGTTGTGCATCTTCCAACATATAAGCCAAACGGGTGGCCGGATAATCCGGATCAAGTGGCACATAAGCACCGCCCGCCTTTAATATGCCCAATATCGACACCACCATGG
Organism: Algicola sp.; assembly: GCA_013216025.1. Lineage (GTDB taxonomy): Bacteria > Pseudomonadota > Gammaproteobacteria > Enterobacterales > Alteromonadaceae > JABSOG01. Next base: position 4,107 of record JABSOG010000664.1, read on the forward strand.
CCACCGAACGCTCAAGGCAAATACCCACTAAAGTATCAGGCCCCACTTCATCGGTTGTCACCAAGTGATGCGCCAGTTGGTTTGCCTGAGCGTTGAGCTGTGCATAACTGAGCTGTTGGTCTTCAAACATCACCGCTACCGCGTTAGGGTTTTGCTCGGCCTGTGCCTCAAATAATTGATGGATGCACGCTGTTTTAGGCATGAGCTGTTCACTGACTAAGCTAGTTTGGGTATCATTCCAACTGACCAACTGTTGATGCGTCTGGGTTTCACTGAGCATCGACGCGGTAAACACACTTTGCTGAGGTGTTTTAAGCAATGAATCAAGCAAAGTAGCAAAATGCGCCGCCATACCTGCAATAGTCTTCGCTGCAAACAAGTCAGCATTGTATAACCAGGCCAGTGATAACCCCTGCTCCCCTTGGCTGATACTGAGCAACAGGTCATATTTAGACACGTAATGGTGTTGTTCAACCTCACTGACCACAAGGCCCGGCAGCGCCAGTGTGTCTTGCTGATCACTTTGTAGAATCAGCATCACCTGAAACAGCGGGCTGTGCCCCAAACTGCGCTGAGGTTGCAATTTTTCAACAATTTGTTCAAACGGGGCCTGTTGATTGGCATAGGCGTCCAGCAGCAGAGTTTTGCTGTGGTTAAGCAATTGGTTGAAATTTGGGTTATCAGACAAGTCACTGCGCAATACCAGGGTATTGACAAAGAAACCAATCAACCCGGCAGTTTCAGATTGTTCGCGGTTGGCCGTCGGGCTGCCCACCACAATATCGGTTTCGTTGCTGTAACGTGCCAGCAATACT
>JABSOG010000665.1 GCA_013216025.1 Algicola sp.
CAACTCAATAATGCCTTTGTCGGGCCAGCCCCCGTTTAGTTTGCCGTCAAGCTCGCCAAACCCAGAAGCGATGCTGTTGTTTGGGTCTTGAGTTAGGCTGTTGGCATGCCAAATCAAATGATTGGTTTGCAATGATTGTAAAATTGATGACATAATGGATACCTGTTTATACATACAGTATAGTCTTCAAGTACGTCTCTTGGCAAGATTAATTTATCATTTTGTGACGCCGACTTTGATAACTACACGACAGTCAAACGATGGCTAAAAGAGGGCGGCAACATTTACCGTTAGCGATTACCTATCAGCCTTCTATTACCTCCTATATGCCGCTTAATTGTTGCCACTTGCCGTTATATGACTAACCACAAAACCTATCTTATTGATATTCATTGTAAAAAACTATTGGCCTGTAATTTGCTTTATTTTTATCCACATGACGGAATCAGCGGCAATTAAGGGGATTAAGATGAGAAAACTGTTTTACTTTCCAATCATCATCAGCGCGACTGTAGCCTGCTTAGTGCTCAGTGGCTGCGCCTCGTTGCAACTGCTTTCGTTTGGTGCCAGCAGCATCAGTTATGCCGTTAGTGGCAAATCAATTTCAGATCATGCCATCTCAACCGTGATGGAACAGGATTGCGCCTTGCACCGGGTTGTAATGGAAGAAAATGTCTGTTCTGAACCTGATGGCAACGGCATATTACGCTCAGCAAGACCGGGGGCAAACCAACAGGTTGCCTCGGTGAGCAACGAAGCTCACTGGCAGGTGGTGGCGAAAAAAACCAAAGTGCCTGTCGAACCGAATCCAATCAAGAGAAAGTATGTTTCTGCCATTTCACCAGACGAAACCGTGCGCCAGTTAATGGCGGCGAACAATAATAATGGTGAGGTAGAAATTGGTGTAGCCAGACCGTTCGAAAGTAATGTGGGTGTGGTGGTTAAAAGCAGCGGTAAAGGTCCTGTTAATAAAAAACCTGTTGATAAAGGACCGTTACTGTTTGCCGTTCTTGGCAGCTTTAACGAGTTGAAATATGCTAGAGACAATCTGCGTGAACACCCAGACCTTAATGCTCAAATCATTACTAATCCCGCCGCTGCCATTGCCAACGGTGCCACTCGGTATCGGGTTGTTGCCGGGCCGATGAGCGAACAAGATTTTAATCATAATTTGGGGCGAAATGGCGATAAACAAGCCTATCACGCTTGGCGCTTGCGCCTGTGTGGCGACAGCTTGTTACCACCCCCTTGTACGGCGCCGATGCTCAGACAACATGCCAAGTGATTTTTTTACTGCTTTGATGTGACATTTTTTACCACCGTTGCTATTCTATACCCAAATGACTTCGAAATGCGGAGTTCAGAGGGAAGTCACTTGGGTATACCGTCAATTGATATAGGGACTCATTATGCAGCTTGGTAAAATAGTACTAATAACAACAATCGCTTTAGGTTCAACGGCTTGTGTAAAGTCTTTATCCTCACAAACAGGTTCACAAACAGCTTCAAAAGCAGCCACTCAAACAACCGCCACCTCGGCATCAAAAGCCCCCCCAACTGAGTATGTCTGGCTGGTCGTAGGGGCCAATAATCAGCAGTACGCCCGGGTCGTCACCGACGCATCGAGCTGCCCTTATATCGAGCTTGATAACCACGCCAGCCAAATGTCTCAGCGTGCCAAAGGCAATCAACCTGTTAATTTCTCTGAGGTTATCAGCTGCGAAACCGCCATTGCAGCCACGGTAAAAAGTGCGTCTGTTAACGGCACTAAATTAAACTTATTCAACCAGCCCCCGCAAAAAATCATCGTGATGGGTGATACTGGCTGTCGCATCAAAAAGGGCGACTATCAAAACTGCAACGATTTGCCCGGTTATGGCCCGGCTTGGCCCTTTGCCAAGTTGGCCAAACTGGTCGAAAAGGCCAATCCCGATTTGATCATTCACCTGGGTGATTATCATTACCGCGAAATTCCCTGTCCAGCGGGTAACGAGGGCTGCGCGGGTCCCGCCGGGATGAATTGGCCGAGTTGGCAGGCCGATTTCTTTGAACCAGCAAAGCCAATATTGGCTAAATTTCCGTGGGTATTGACCCGGGGTAATCACGAAGACTGCGAACGCAGTTTTAGAGGCTGGTTTTATCTTTTAGACCCAGCCCCGCTTGCGGCTAACCTTTGGCAAACATGCCCTGATTATACGCAAACTTACCCAATCGATTTGGGGAATTTAACCCTCATTCAAATGGATTCGGCGACTTTGCCTAATCCGTTTAATCCCAACATTAACCCGGCGACGGTCAAGCTATATGCCAACCAATTCGACAGTGTCAATGCCTTGGCAGACAAGGCCAAAAACAGTTGGTTTGTGACGCACAGGCCCACTTGGGCGGTATCGAGTTATTTTGACTGGCGTAATAATGTTGATGCATTGGCGACTAGCGATCCAACCATGCAGGCCGATTTAAAGACAAGTAAAAAGGGCAGGTTGGCCGAGAGTATCAACTTGACGCTCAGTGGTCACATGCACAGTTTTCAAACCATGGCTTTTGATGATGGTCAGCCTTCTGCGTTAATTGTCGGCGGCAGCGGCACCAAGCTCTCACCCGCAGTAAATAAACAGGCGCAAGCTGAACAAAACGAGCTGCTGGCAACGTTAGGGGTGACACCACCGTACTTCTATCGCTCAGCCGATTTTGCCTACGCGATGCTTGAGCGCCAACCTCACGATGCATGGATAGTTCGTCTGGTTGATTTGAATGGTAAGACGCGGGAAAGCTTTGTGCTTAGTGGTAAGCGGCTAGAGCGTATTTGGGAGTAGTGGGTATACGCCGCGTAGCGGCGTATACCAAGGGGGGCGAGCACGAGACCATAGGGTCCGATATGTTATTTCCAGACACGCACAAGCACATCCTTGTGGCTCGGCAAATTCATCCATGAATTTGCCGAGGCCCCAGGGACGGGTTAATGCCGTGTCTGATTACAGAGTCCCGGGCTTTACATCTTCAATCCTTGGTTTCGTGCTCACCCCCCCTTCGTTTACGCCGCTACGCAGCGTAAACGCCTACCATACATCAAAGACGCCCAACTTGCGCAGCAATAACAATATTAGACTGGGCTTTTTCATTAAGCAGGGCGGTAACGGTATCAACACCGCCTTCTTTTCTCAGCAATCTGGCCAATTCGGCTTTCTTTGAATCTAGCAAACTCACACCCATTGCTCTTAAGTCATAAGCTTTCCATTGTCCGCTTTTTTTGATTTTACGAACTTTAAAGTCAATATTGATGTCAGGAATACCATCGCTCACCAGTTTGGTTTTAACCACAACCTTCTTTCTATCGGCAAAAGGTTTACCAGGAGAAAACACCACTTGTTGATCGGAATACTTGGCAAAAATGGTGGCATACGTGGTGATCAGGTATTGTCTGAATGCTTTGTAAAACGCTTTTTTCTGCGCCTTGGTAACTTTGGTTTTGTACAAAATAATTCTGCTGGCATATCTGTGGTCGATGTAAGGCATCAGTTCTTCGGCAACGATGATTTTAAGGTGGTTGGCATCCCGAGCAATGTGTTCTCGGTCGGCGGCAATACGATTGAAAGTATTATTAGCGACCTTTTCTATCAGCTGATAGGGGTCAGATGCTTTGGCCTGCACAGCCGCGCTGGCTATAAACAAAAGGACCACAAAGCTAAAAAGTACTGTCATTCGTTGGGTCATGATTTTTATCATGGGGGGTTCCACCTGATTGATTTGTATGAGTTGCGGGCAAGTATATCAATGGGGGCTGAACGTTAACTGAATGACAGGAGGGGGGTCGTCGTGATGAGGCGGGTGAAGGATCAAAAAGGGCTGACCAGTCAAATGCTGTGCCAGCTCTTTTTGTTTCTAACTGGTGGTGCTGTCAGCTTCGGTCATAAAAATCAATCAGGTGTTTTACCAGTCTTGGCTAGCAGCGCCTTCAACTGCGCTTCTGCAGCATCAGCCCTTGCCGTTTCATTTTTGGCTGCCGTTTCTGCTTTATCTGCTCTAATTTCTGCCTGCTCTCTTAAAGCCCTTTCCTCCTCAAACTCAGCTTCTTGGGTCAATTGAACCCTGATCGCATCCTGCCGAGATTGATAGAGATGATACTCGGCTTCCCGTTCTGAAAATTGTTCTAACGTTTTCATAGCTAACCTCAACTGGGGCACGTTAAATAAAGACTTCGGCAACTCTTTCCAGTTCTTGCCTTCTTTAAAGAAGTATAACCAAAAATCATTCGCTTGTAACGTATCGGGGTGTTGCCACTTTGCCAATTCAAAGACATGAATTGAGCAATTATCTGTTAATAACAGATCGTTGTCTCTGTCCCAGACCTGGAAATGATGATGTGGCTTGGTATCTTCATGAAAAAATGTATTGGTAAGCAACCAAATTGAAATAACGGGTTGGAGTTGGCTGTAATTAGTGCCTGTTTTAATCTGAGTTTGATAAATATCGCTCCATGTATAAAGCATTCGTTTGGGCAGCGACTTTGGTGTTGCTATCTGCACTTCAATTTGATATTTCACGCCCTGTTCGTTGATGGCTTTGATGTCGACAATCGACAATTTGTCGTCGAGAAACGTTTTTTCGTTATACGGATTAATAATAGTCACGCTAACAATCGGGATCATCGGCATTAAAATACAGTTAAGAAAATGGACCAGCAAATCTTCGTTACCTTCCATGCCCAAAATAGCTTTAAAAACACAATCAACTGTTGGATCGATAAAATATTTCATCATACAACCTCAAAACTGGTTATAACAACAGTATAAGATATGAACAATGAAAGCGCTAATAAATAGATGGGTATTTATAAGGGGTATCCACTTAGCTCCACTAGACACAAGATGTAGTGTTTACCCGTTTGAGATATCCTTATATGTTACCG
>JABSOG010000666.1 GCA_013216025.1 Algicola sp.
GATTCTGATGCCGATATCACGGTTTATGGCAATCACACTTTTCGTCAAGACAGCAATACCACCAGCCAAACCGGCATCAGCATAGCACCGGCAGCCACTTTGGGCCTTGGTATCAAAACGGCTGGCGGCGACGAAGCCCATGAGAACCGTCCGCCGTATTATGCGCTTTATTACATTATGAAAATTCAAACTGGTGTTCACCGACCGTAGTCTTTAAACCATCCCATTATCGGAATTATCGCCGATTATTTTAAATTACCACAGGAAAATCAACCATGACCATAATCGCAGGGCAACTGACCTATGATGCCGAAGGCACAGAGGGCGGACGCTTTCACAGTCGCCAATTACATGTACCGTCAAAAACCTCAGGATTGACCATAGGCCGGGGTTACGACATGAAAGAAAAGTCTGGCGAACAGATTGAAAAAGATCTGATCAATGCCGGAGTATTTGTTAAAGACGCCAGACTGCTGGCCCGGGCTGCCGGACTCAGTGGCAAGGGTGCATCGCAGTTTATCGCCGACCTCCAGCTGGAAAGCTTTGAAATCAGCACTAAAACCCAGCAAGCGTTATTTACCTTCACTTATGACGTGATGGCGCAAGACGTCAGGCGAATTTGCAACAAACCCGATTGCGTTGCCGCTTACGGGGCAGTGGATTGGGATAATTTAGACCCTTATATCAAGGATGTACTGATTGATTTGCGCTATCGCGGTGATTATACCCCGACCAGCAGAAGGCGAATTCAACAGCTGGTGGCCAGCAATGATGTGCCCCAATTCAGTGAAGATTTGTCGAATCGAGAAAATTGGTCATCGGTGCCCGAAGACCGCTTTGCACGGCGTGTCGATTTTCTCGAAGGCCACGTTATTTAAACACTAACTCAACAAAGGAGATAAAAAATGAATGAAACTGAAGTAGATGAAACACACCAAGAAGAAGCGCAGCCAGGGCAGACCAACGGGATCAGGGAGATGACCATGTGGATCATGGTGTTGTCGATTTATATCTTTTTGCTGTCGTCGATTGGCTATATTGCCTTTTGGGACCAGGACTTTAACAAGGCAGAAAATACGGTGGGCAGTTATGTCAAGATTTTGACCGCGTTTGAGCAAAAAGAGCAGCAGACCGGTCAGCAGTTATCCGCCGGGGATACCGGCATGATCATTCAAGAGATGATGAAAAAAGGGGCTGACAGCGCTGGTGATTTACAGGAACTGGCTTCGCAATCTTTTAACATCGTGCTGGGTGCCATTTTGGCGTTTTTGTCGGCATCGGCCACCATGGTATTTCAGCAGGTCAATAACATCCGGCCCAAAAATGACAGAAAAACTGATACCAAAACCAACAAGACAGGAAAATCAGATGATCAAGCATAACCGTCGATTTATCAGCTACGGGTTTTTACTGGCACTGCTGCTCGGACTTGGCGGCTGTCAGCTTACTCTGGTGGCACCTTTTGACCCCGAAACTCGCAGCATGTTGGTGCGTTACTCGGTTGAAGTAGACGTTTTTTGGGTGAAGATGCAACAGCATTCAACTGCGCAGCGCCAGTATGTTAATTACCAGCAACGCTACGAAGACATTGAGTTAAACATGCTGGTGCTGTTAAAGCTCAATCAAATGCGCAACAGCAATACCGAGTCGATAAAACAATTGCAAAACCTGTTAACACTGTGGCAGCAGGATAAAGCCAACCACCGTCAAAAGAACGGTTTTAAAGACTTTATATTGAAGCGTCGACTCAACCAATATCAACGTATGTTCAACGCCATGCTGGCGGCAGAAGATGCGAAAAACATTTAACCATTGCGAGGAATAACCATGAATTTTGATATAAACAGTGCCATCAGCGAGATGGCAGGTGCAATGCAAGGCAGTGTCGGTAAAGGTGTCGCAGACATCGCGATAGCGGCCAATACCGCGCTGTCAAACCAAAAAGAGGCATTGGCGGCACTGGCCGAGGCGCTTCAACAAGGCGACCTCGATGAAGCCGAGTTTGCACAAGAGCTGCAACGAGAGATGCTGGTGGTTGAAACACAAATGCTCACCGTTACCGTGATTGGCAAAGCGGCCGTGCAAAAAGCGCTTCAGGCGGCAATTGGCACATTAACTTCATTGATAAAGCCGTTTTAAATACGCAATCAGCTGTATTCAATACGCATTCAAAAGTACCAGTCAGGGTGCTTGTTTACATTACGTCCCTCAATCATTTTTGACGAAAACCATACATTGCAAAACCATTCTTTGGCTTCACTCATGGGGCTGATGTGGCGAAGCTTTGCCTGATGATTGACGGATTTTGCGTAATCAATCACCCGCCACCCCCTTAACCCAACAAGGTATTACAAGTTGATGGAAAAAACAGATGACAGATGATCCCAAGATAGAGTTTCTGGCTTATCAGAAACCAGCACTCGAAAGTGGCCGTGCTTTTCGCCTTGAGCTGACACAAACAATCACACCTGACAACGCCTCAGGCAGGCAGCAGTTTCCCCTAGAGACGTCTCCTCCACAATCGCTGAAATTTGAGGTTCAGGGGGAACGATTTGCTTTAAATCCCAATGCGGTTCATGCCATGTTTCCACCAGCGGGCAGTTTTGGTCATTTCAGCGATTGCCTGCCACATATTTCGCTTAATCGCAGTACGTTTGCGTGGGAACGGTCTGCCTATGGCAGTGATGATTTTGAACCCTGGCTTGCTTTGTTGTTGTTTGATGAGCAGGAGTTTGAAGACGGGCAGGTTAAACAATCACAGATCACACTGAAAGACTTGCTGGTAGCACCGACAGAAGAGACAGACCAAGCAGACCAAGCAGATCAGGCAGAACAAAGGCTTGATATCACGTTGGAAAGTGGGCAAAAACCTGACGATAAAGTCATGGTCATTGATGTCCAACAGGCACTGCTTAAAAAAATCATGCCCAGCGGCGATGCGCTGAAATTACAGGCTCATGTTCGAAAAAGGACCGATGACAGTCAGGGTACTGCAACAGTACTAAGCGAACTGGCCGTTATTATTGGCAATCGGTTGCCTAAGGCCGGGTCAGCCAGTGTGGTTCATTTGGTTTCTGTAGAGGCACGTTTTAATAACGATAACGGTTTTAAATTCACAGACGATGATGAGCAAATGATCCGCCTAGTCAGCCTTAAAAACTGGGGATTTTCCGCTGAAGCTGAAAACGGGAAAACCTTTGAAACCCTGGTGCAGTCAATCGACAGCGGCATATTACGGTTGCCACCTGAGAATGATGATGCAGTTGAGAATGACAATGCAGTTGATGATGACAATATAGCTGAAAAATTTCTCGCCAATGGTTATGTCGCACTGCCGCATAAATTACGCCAATGTGATACCACGTATTCTTGGTACCGGGGGCCCTTGGCACCTCAGCAGGTCGAGCGGCAGTTTCGATTAGCCCAAGCCGACAAATTGCCCGCATTTGCCGATGCATTAACCCGCTACCACCAAGATATTGGCATGTTTGATGTTTCGTATTCAGCAGCCTACGAATTGGGTCGTTCGCTGGCACTGGAAGACCAGATATTTAGCGCCGATCTATACCGCTGGAAACATCAGTTTAATGAAAACATCTGCGACCAGTTGCAACACGCAATACCAGAGCCATTGCAACAAATAAAGCTGGCGCAATTGCTTATTACCACCACCGTTGCAACTAATGAAGAAGACCCGTTGGCCGAAAAAATCAAGCGCTGGCTGGCACAGTTGGCCAATTTGGTGGATATACCGTTTAACTATTTGGTCCCGGATGAAGCAATGCTTGGTCTTTATACCATGGACCTGGATGAGAAAATTCTCTCGCCTCACACCATCCGTTTTTTCAAGCTTGATCAGCGCTGGATTGAATCGTTGTTAATGGGTGCTTTTTCTATTGGCGGACCATTACGAATAAGAACCGATGAGGATGGTGAAAAGGTTAATGAAGAGGTCAAAGTGTTTAATGATTTCACTGCCACCGCGCTTGACCAAGTCAAAAGCGGATTTTTGATTCGCAGTGCTTTGGTATCAGACTATCCAGATTTGCAGGTAGATGGTTATGGCACACCAATCGATAACAGTGAAGCGCTGAAACAGGACAATTCGGATGACTTGCTAACGGTTATTCGCCAGCAACGGCTTGGCGGTGACGTGTTGTTTTGTCTGTTTGAAGGCGATATTGCCACCACAGAGCTTTATCTTAAACCCGAAGGATTGCATTACGGTTTGGATGAAGAAGCTGATAGCAGCGGCCAAATCAAATGCAAAAAAGAACTAAAAACCGAAAGTCTGTATAACGCCGTGATAGCCAATTTGCCCGAACTGACGCCAATTATTACCTCACTGGAGACGATTAAACAAAAAGTGAGAGATAAAGAACTGTTTTATGAAGCCGGGTTGGATGATCCGGCAGATGATGGTGGCAAATTTGAGTTTGAGGTCAATTTTAAGCCAGATGCAGCACTCAAGCCAGATGAAGAGCTTAAGCGGGTGGTTGATATTGCTGTCATGTCAGACAGTTTAAACGGCATTGTCGATGAAATGGCACAACAAATGATTGGCACCGACTCACTCGCTTTGCTGGAAAAAATCAAAGAACAATCCTCCGCCCAGTTTGCCATGCATATGGTAGAAGGTTCGAACAAGGGAAGATTTGTCATCACACCACAGATGGAGAACACCGATGAATAATTACCTGATGGTCCCGGTAGAGCTGGACGCCTTGTATGTGGCAGGTCAGCAGTTAACCGTGGTTAAACAAAGCCCCAATTTTGGGGTTCAGCCTTATATTGAAAGGACTTTTAAAGAAGAGTTCAATGGCGATACCGCCAATATCAGTGAATCGTTGGTATGCCAGCCATTTAACGACGCCACGCTCCAGTTGCCCCACGGTAGGCATTTGCACT
>JABSOG010000667.1 GCA_013216025.1 Algicola sp.
AGCTTGATTTTAGTGCAGATGGTTATTGAGGTAATGGGTTAATGAGGTAAATCGTGTCGAATCGTTCAAAATTAAATTTTAAAGCGCTCAAACGCAAACAAAAGGGTTTTACCTTTATCGAGACGCTCATCGCGTTTGCGATATTGGCCACCAGTATCGTTGGTGTTATCGGGATGCAGGCGCTGGCCAAAAAAGGCAGCTTTGATGCGGTACAACGAGCGCTCGCCACTGCTTTAGCCAACGACATTGTTCAGCGGATGCGGGTTAATACCGCGGGGGTTACCGCTGGAACCTATTCAGGCACTTATAGTGGCTTTGAAGCCAATGCTTCTATGAACCGTTGTCAAAGTATCGGTTCTTTATGTTCATCTGCCCAAATCGCTGCGAATGACCTATATGAATGGCAAATGGCCATTTTTGGTGGCGATGTGGTGCAATCCCAGTCTAATGTCGGCGGACTTATCACGCCCACCGCCTGTATTTCGCATGTGGCGGGTGCTGTTTCTGTGGTGATCTCTTGGCACGGTAGAACCGCAAGCACCGATGCCGCCGCCAGCAAAACCCAAGGGTCTTTGGCCACAACTTGTGGTAGCGCCAGTAACAGTCGCCGTCAGGTTTATATTGATACTTTCATTTTTTAAGGGGTCATCGATGAGGCCATTGGTTAGAACAGCGATGAATAAACACCTCAAATATCAACGCGGTTTGTCGTTGTTGGAGTCGATGATTTCGCTCAGTATCGGGGTATTCTTGATGGGGGGCGTGATGATGACATTTAGTACTATGCGCGGTGCAACTTCCGAAACGCTTGGCATAGGCGAGGTGCAAGAAAATGGTCGTTTGGCGATCAGCATTTTGCGCCGTGACATTGAACACTCGGGCTTTTGGGGCCAATATCAAAGCCAGTTGAGCGACGAGTTACTGGCCGTACCCGCCTCGCCAGGCACCGATTGTTCGGGTGGCAGCAATTCGACTAACGATGGCAGTTTTCCGATTGCCAGCGATTGGGTATTTTGGAGTTTGTGGGCAACCACGGTGACATCGGCGAATGTACTGGGTTGTATTACCGATGCCAATACGACCAGTGATGTGGTGCAAATCAAACGGGCCATCAGCAGCGCCACCGCAACGGGCGATTTCAGAAGCAATCGTTTTTATCTGATCTCTTCGTCAAGTTCTGCCGCGATTGTCGGCGGTAATGCCGATTCAAGTACGTATCCGGTGATAGATAATTCGACTAACTGGATGTATCAGCATTTGGTTTATTATATTGCCGACAAAGACTTTTACGGCAGTACAGTACCTACCTTAATGAGAAGGCGCTTGATTGTTAGCACGGCTGGTTTGGCGCAAATGAACTCTGAACCAGTCATCGATGGTATTGAAAGTATTCGTTTGATGTTTGGCGTTGATGTTGATCTTGATGGCCGGGTCGACAGCTATATTGGCGCAGAGAATGTCGCCCGAGAGCATTGGAACCAAGGCTCTGCGGATACCAGTTATATTTTGAGCGTGCGGATTTATGTATTGGCCAGAGCGCTCGAAAAAGACTCAAGATACACCAATGAAAACACCTATACCTTGGGTGATAGAGAGGTCAGTGGCAACAGCGACCATTACCGCCGCATGTTGTTTACCACTACGGTTAGCATCATCAATGCAGTCAATGGGGAGTGGCAATAATGGTCAACTTTAATAGGCGCTTAAATAAAAACAAAGGTTTTGTTTTGATGGTCTCTTTGGTGATGGTTATCGCGATCACCAGCATTGCGGTGGCGCTGCTTAGCGCATCGTCGATGGATATGAAAATGGCCGTTGCCTTTGAAGATCGGGAGATGGCAACCCACGTTGCCCGGGGCGGCAATGATCAGTTGTTTTATGATGCGGTTAACCGTACCGTCAATTCGCAAAATTACTTTGCCGCTTTTCCAGGTAGTCAAAACGGTTCCAATTATACCTCAAGTCATGGTGCAGTTAGTACAGTTTCGTGGGCCAGTGCCAATCACGTTGAAACAGATTGCCCCCGCAGCAAGGCACCCACACAGGGGTTGATGTGTAACTATTTACAAGCCACCACGGTTAAAACTTTTAGTCCTTCAAACGCAAACCAGATTAATGTTGTTTCGGGCATTGCCCAGCAGGTAGGTGTAAAATGAATATCCTCAAAGTGTTATCGATTGCCGTTATTGTATTGATGGTATTGCTCAATCCTTCTAACGCCGAAGATATCGAGCTGTATGTCGGTTCGACTGATTTGCGCAGCGGTGCCAAACCTCAGGTGCTGATCATTTTCGACAATTCAGGCAGCATGAACGGCGAGATGGTGATCAAAACCACTTATGATCCCGACACCACTTATCCTGCGGTAGGTTCAGATAATTCATTGAATGAAGAGTTCACCTATTACACTCGGGGGACCGGCACCGATGGCACTGTCCCTGAGCCGACCAACAATGAAACCCGGCGATTCAAGTCAGACTACAATGGTTGCCATACCGCAGTGCTCAAACTGGCCACTTTGGGTTTTTATACTGGTCACGTGCGCGAATTTCGTTATCGCAGAGGGACAGGCACGTGGAGAGCCATTCCAAGTACTAATGGGGCAAACATTCGAACCATTGATTGTTGGGATGATATTCGTTTGGAAGATCCGGTCAATGCCAGTTATCGTTTGAGCAACAGCGTAGACGTGGTTTTGCCAAGTGGTTATCCGGCTGATGGTTTGGGCACCAAGACTAACCCCATAGCCTATACCGCGAACAAGAATGATTCGAATACCAACATTGGCAGTGGCGAAGTGGTCACCCTTTATTCACCCAATTATTTGCGTTGGTTGCATGGTTCGTCGATACAAAATACCTCAAAAAGCAAGTTACAGGTGGCCAAAGAGACCATCAACAACCTGCTTGAATCGGCACCATCCGTCGATTTTGGCCTCGAATTATTCAACCTTGATTATCCTTCTGAAGGCTACCGCGATGGGGGCCGTATTGTCAGCGGCATTCAGGAAATGAACGATACCACCCGGGCGGAATTGATCAGTACCATCGACTCAATCAGTGGTGAAACCAATACGCCTTTGACCGAGTCATTGTTTGAAGCGTATCGTTATCTGGCGGGAAAATCGGTGTTGTTTGGCGATAATGATTCCAATTACAGTTCGTGGTACAGAGGTAACAAACCAGTTAGGGACACCAGTATTGAAAGCAACGGTAGTTATATTTCGCCGTTTGGCAGTTGTTCTAACGAAATTTATGTGATCTTGATCACTGATGGTCAGCCGACCCAGGATCATGCGGCAGATACCAGTTCGAGCAATGTCAGTGAAAGTTTTACCCCTATTACCGGGCTGCCCGGCATCGGTTCATCGTTCAGCTACGGCAGTGGTAACACAACCTATCTGCCGGCATTATCCAAGTGGATCCATGAAAACGACATCAACGAGAATTCTGCCGATGGCGTTCAAATCGTCACAACATTTACCATAGGTTTTGGAGAGGATGCGGTATCAGATGCGGGCACTTTGCTTGAAGCCGCCGCAACTGGCAAAAAGCCCGATGGTTCGGTGGGTTATTATCCGGCGCTGGATGCTGTCTCTTTGTCTAATGCCTTGCGATCAGCACTGGTGGGGATTCTCAACAGCACCTCGACGTTTTCTTCGCCGTCTATTGCCAGTAACAATTTTGACAGAACGCGCTCTTTGGATTCAATTTACTACGCCATGTTCTTGCCGGAGCGGGGACCACGCTGGCAAGGCAACATCAAAAAACTCAAGCTGGTGGGTCATAGCCAACAGGATGCCGATGGTCTATCGGCAATTAATGCAGCCGGTAATATCGATGGCAACGCCAGAACTTTTTGGTCTTCGACCAAAGATGGCAATGAGGTTAACCAGGGCGGTGTGGTCGAGATGTTTAATGGTTTGAGTCTCGCTAGTCGGACTTTGTATTCCAATATCGGAAGCAGTGGCGGGATGAGTCCCTTTACTCCGACTAATGCTGCTATTACCGCTGGCTCTGATGCACTGTTGGCCCTCTACATGGGGGTGAGTGAAGGCGATATACCTTTCTATTTTGATTGGGCCTGGGGAGTGGATGTTGACGATGATGATAACGATACTTTTACCTCAGACAATCGGGAAGATATTTTTGGTGATCCGCTGCATTCTAAACCGCTGGTTATCAACTATGGTCCGGCGAGTACGCCGGATATTCGCATTATGGTGGGCACCAATGCCGGTTTTTTGCATATGTTTGATGACAATGGCGACACTATTTCAGAAAGTTGGGCTTTCATGCCCTATGAGTTGCTGCCTAACGTCAAATCGCTGCGAGACAATGTCGCGGGCAGTGACAAAATTTACGGCATGGACAGCTCACCGATGTCTTATATTCTTGACAATAATGGCGATGGTTTGATTGATGCCTCTGCGGGTGATAAAGCCTGGGTATTTATTGGTATGCGCCGGGGTGGCAGTTCGTATTATGGTATTGATGTCAGTTTGCCGGACAGTCCTAAACTGTTGTGGAAACTGGGGTCCAGCACCAGCGGGTTTGGTGAAATGGGCCAGTCTTGGTCTAAGCCCACGCTGGCTTATGTCAAGAACAATGTGAGTGACGGTGAGGCACAGCCTTCGCTGGTATTTGGTGCGGGTTATTCCACCAACAAAGATGGCACCAGTACCACCACAGATTCGGTAGGCAAAGGCATTTTTATTATTGACGCAAAAACCGGGTCGTTGGTTTGGAGCTTGACACCGGCATCAACGTCCGCGACTAACACCACTTTTAGCGGCATAGTCGATTCCATTCCCTCACAAATCAAAGTCATGGACAGTGATTTTGATGGTTATGTCGATAGAATGTATGCGGTGGATGTTGGCGGGAATGTATGGCGGGTGGATAT
>JABSOG010000668.1 GCA_013216025.1 Algicola sp.
GCCATGTTTGAGGTTGGTATAGCGCGCTTTACGATGTTGGGTATCGGCCTCAATCCAGTCTTGGTGCAAGCCGGTTAAGCGATACTGATAACGATTGTTATGTGGTGCGGCAAAACTGCTGCTGAAAAAACCAAATTGCAGCGAATTTTGTTGGTGATCAAGCTTGAGTTGCGACAACCGGGCAACAGGTTCGTCTAACACTGCCGATTGTCCGTTTTTTTGCTCGATATAGTTTAAATCAAAGCGGTTTAACACCACACTCGGTTTATAAAGATTAGGATTACTCTGATGGGCGTTGATTACCACCAAACCGTCCTGGCTGCTCCACAAGATGGTGCCATCGGCCAGCATGATACCGTGCTTATCGGCAATGCCACTGGCCGGGATACCTTCCAATTGTCCATAAGAGCGATGTTCGTTGGTCGTCGCATTCCATCGGTACAACTGTCCGAGGGTGGACGCAAGCCAATAGATATTCTCATCTAAACTATCACTGACGATGCCGACGATACCGTCAATGTTATCCGGTCTCATGCTGACGAAATCTCTACCACCAAAACCCACCCGTACAAAAAAATCTTTGTTAGATGACATTAAAATGGTGCTTTCATGATGGCCATCATCAATCATCCAAACATCGGCAGCCTTTAGCGGGTGTTTTTTTTCATAGGCAAATCTTAACTCTGTGGTCTTATAAACGTGGTCCAAGCGTTCATTGACAATGTCATAAACGCCATAACCATTAGTGGCTTTGACAAAAATTAAAGACTCTCGGTCAGGGGCGGCTTTTAACCATATGTCTGACCAACTTTGCAATTGCTGTTCTTTAACCGGGTTTACTTCTTCAAAACGGCCAGTCGATGGGTGTAAACGCAACAACCCCCGATGGTTTAACGACAACCACACATCGCCCCGATAATCCTGGATTAATGACAACACCACTTTGTTGGCGGCGATCTCGGCATCGGGTAGCCTGAAATGTCGTACCTTTCCGTCGGCATCGATAGCGCTGATTTGGCTGGCATCAGCAATCCACAAGGTGCCGCCAATGCCTTTATGCATTGCAGTGACCATTTTAAAACTGTCGCCATTGGCCTGCCTAATCTGTTGGTAGTCAATTGCTCCGTCAACCAGGGTTGCTTTGAACAACGCCTGAGCATAACTGACGCTAAAAGTCATATCTGAGGTTTTTAACAGCGACAATACCTGTTCATTCACCCCATTTATGTCATTAGTGATTTTGGCCTTGGTCACATGGGGGTTGGTATGATAGATCCCTTTACCATTAAACATGACATAGACGCCCTGCTCTTCATCTTCATACAATGCCCCCACCTCGATATGTTCTTCGACGATGCCAAAATCTTTGGCCTGTTGATAACGGACCGTATTTTGCTCTTTATCAATATAATATAGCTGTTTTCCACCCACCCAAAATCCACCGGATTGGGTTTTAATCAAGGCGGTTAGCGATTCGGTGATCGGGTTTTGTTGTGGAAAACGATGAAATGTCTCGTTGTTGATATCAAACCGGATCAGGCCGTCACTGGTCGCCAGTAACATATTACTGTCATCCAATGGCACAACGGCTTTGATATTTTTTACAAAAACCTCATCTTGGTGCATACCTTGACGAAAGGTTCGTATGATACGGGCGGTATTTTGGGTTTTGTTGAAACGGATAAGCCCATTATGATAAGTGCTCAGCCAGTAAACGTCCTTATCCTGTTGATATATATCGGTAATTCCAACGTTTTTGGCGTTCATTGCGCTGGTGTCCTGATTGGCTGATTTTTGCCAGGGTGAAAATGGCGTAAAACTTTGCGCCGCTTTATCATACAATACTAAATGTTCCAACATGCCCAACCACAACAACCCATGTTTGCTTCGAAACACCTTATGGACCGAACCTTTGGGGATCGATTTGAACGATTGGTTGTCGTGGCTAAAAGCACTGAATTGATTACGCTGCGCGTCATATCGCTGCACCCCGCCATAGGTGCCAAACCAAATATTATCGTCGCCTTCAAGCTCAATCGAATGGACCTCTTTACCAATGACCCCAGCGCGGTAAAACCGATAACCATCGTACTTTAAAATGCCGATATTAGTTGCAATCCACAGGTAACCATTAGGTCCTTTTAGCATATCCCAGTATTGATAGGCACTATTGCCAACTTGGTTGCTTAACGGGGTAAAAACGTGTTTGGGATGGCTTGTTTTTAAGATTGGCGCATCGGCATAAGCGGGAAAGACAGCAGATGAAATTAAAAAGCACAGGGTGACAATCAACAGACGGTTAAATTTTGGCATAGATATTTGACGGTTCTCCATGAGCCCGACTGGCGACAGACGGCAAAAAGGCGATAACTTTACGCTACAACCTTTTATCCGCAATTTTAAGCAATTTACTAATCGGGCCCGCAACCCATTTCAAGTTGATCAGGATTATATGGGTGCGGACCACATGGGTCTTCCTCAGGCTCTGGGGGGGCTGCCGAGGCAAGCGCCGCTGTCATTATCGCAAGTCCTGCAATCAATTTCCCCAGATTTTTCTTCTTTTTACCCGGTAGACGACTTTCTTTGTGAGTCATTATTTTTCAACCTCTATCTCTATGTTTGATGATGTACTTGGACAAAAGACCTTAACGTGATAGTACTCAGTACTTTGGGTGGCGCAAACTTTATCAATATCAAAACAGCAAAGCAACCAATACGGGAATTTTAATTATCTTTTTGTTTATAAAAATCATACAAATAAATAACGTTTTGTATACAAAAATCATGGGTTCACTGTAAATAGGGGCGTGAGTGTGTTAACTTTCTTGTCCTAATAATTATCTGAGCACTGTTTATGCCACTTAATATTACCCGGTTTTTTGACGAATTGGGCCGCAGCATATACGCTGACTGGGCCCTGCAACAGTTTAATGAAGCCGCGTTTCCGTCACTGGTTGAACAGGTATTGCAAAGTCAACAGGTTCATTTAAAACTCGATAAAGAGGCGATAATAAACTGGGTGCTTGGTGAGCAACAGCTACCTTATAGAACCCACTTAAATTCGAAGTTTTCCGACTTGAATTTAACCGCTTATGCCAATGACAAATTCTTTATTGAACTGTTGTTTTGGCTTGACGGAACAACAACGATTCATCAACATGCTTTTAGTGGTGCTTTCACTGTGATAGAAGGTACAAGTATTCACAGTGATTATTCGTTTGTTACACAACGCGGTATCAATCGCTCATTACTGCTCGGCGACGTTCAATTCAATGCCATAGAATTGCTACAAGCCGGGGATATTCGCAAAATCTATCCCCAACCGATGTCAGCACATGCTCTGTTTCACTTGAATTATCCCAATATATCCTTAGTTGTCAGAACCTTTAGCGAAGCCTACGCAAAACCACAATTGGCCTATTTGAAGCCTCATATTGCCCATGATCCCTTTAAAAACGACCAATCAGTCACGCAAAAGACACAAATGTTAAAGGTCTTGTCCGAGCTTGACCAAGAGCAGTATCTCGGCGCTTATTACCTGCATATAAACAAGCTTGACTTGTATTCGCACACCATGATTTTTCTAAAAAATGTGCCCATATTGTTTAAGTTTGGTGCACTTGACAAAGCCTTAGCGCAAATTGCCGATAAAGACTCGGCACTCGCCGCAGCCCTGTACCCCAGTGCCTTGCAAATTTGTAAAACCAACCGACTCAATAGTTGGCGCAAACAGCTTAAGGATCCACATTTGAAGTTCTTTTTGGCCATCTTGTTGAATTCACCTAATCGACAAACCTCATTGCAGCTGATTGAACAAAAATACCCCGACCAGTCGGCTGTTGAATTAATCATCGGTTGGATTGGACAATTAATTGAAAACGAAGGATTGACAGATTTCGATATCAACGAACAGGCACTGCCGTTTATCGAGTGTTTACTCAAAGGGTATTCATTTGAGCAAACCATGATCCATTTGGCCCAAGAATATGATGAGGATGAACTCGACGAAAGTCGGCCCGTATTGCAGCAACTGTATCAAAACCTTAAAAATGAATCCGTTTTAAGTTCTCTGTTTTTACCATAAAAAGGCGGCCAACAGTGCCGCCCCCACAACGACCGGGACCGCAGACTTTTTCACCACACGAATAACTTTTAAAATAACCAACTGTTTTTTTAAAAAACTGGTTAATTCCTGTGCAATCAAACCGGTTGCCAATTCATTTTCAATTTGGTCCGGGTCGGCCAAGTGTAGCTGCTTGAGACTCATACTCAGGCCGCCACGTTTATCAAACTGATGCTCGACATTGTCGCCTTCTTCATTGACATAGTGTAAAAACAACTGTGCTTGCCATTTTTTATCCAGCTGTTCACGCCAATGATAAAGCTGTTCACCTTTGTAGAGCAACAGGTCTCCTCGCGTTAAATTAACCGCCTGACCGAGTTGATTATCTTGATTTGTGGTGACAAATATCGGCCAGTCTGAGTCATCAGAATATCCAAGAGGAAACGTACAGGAAAACTCACACGCAGGGCGATCAAGATGTCTAAACAAGTCAGCCCCTTGATAATAAACCCTGGCAAAACCATAGGTTGGCAGCAGTTTGAGCCCTGTCTTCTGGCTGAGAATAATCGTAAAATAGTCAAGTACAACATCCAAAACTGGCTCGTGACTTAATTCGTAAGCGCGTTTTTTCGGGCTTGGTTTAAAACCACTTTGCTGTTGCTTAAACCACAAATAGTCTGATAAAACCTGTAGCAAATCAGGAGAAACAAACTGTGGTAAAACAAGGTATTTTTGCGTTTCAAGTTGATTTAGATGATCTGTCATTTGAATAAATCCATAGTGTTGACAACAGTTTGGTTAACCGGACAGTTAATAATCCCCCCCCCCTTGTAAA
>JABSOG010000066.1 GCA_013216025.1 Algicola sp.
TCGACAACAGGTCTAAACTCTCAAAGTACAAGTTAAGCCAATCGGCTTGATTTCACTCACTCACTCATTCTATTTTTCTTTTGCGTGGCAATAATTGCCGTTGCACCGTCGGCAATTATTGCCGCACTAGCATTGGAAACATCCAGCGCTAACACGGTAAATGAACAGCAAACCAAAAGCAGTCGCTAAAATATATATATGTTCTGGGGTGAGCAATACGCTTGCCAGCCATTACTTTCAAATAAAAATAAAAGGGTAATATTATGCGTCACATGCATTCGCGTTGTTGATATTCGTGCCCGACATATTGGGGATGTATTCGCAATGCATTATGGCTCCTTTTTTCTGCACTCGTATTTTGGCAACGATGTGATGGGGGTTATTAATAAATTCTTGCAAGACAATCCTACCGAAACCGTATTTATGCGCCTAAAAAATGAATACACCCCAGTGAATAATACCCGCAGTTTTGCCGATACCTTTAATTCTTACATGGCAACCTATGGTTCAACGGTTTACAAAGGCACCGACCAGAACCCAAGACTGAGCAGTATCAGAGGTAAAGTGGTGATAATGGACAATTTTCCAGGCACGTCTGTTACACCCATCATTTGTATTTAAATAAAACGAGTTAAAATCAATGGCGTGGGCCTCTAGGTGGCATTTCAGCAGTCTTTACCGTAACCTTCTCTTACTTGAAGGCAAAACTAATATATGTGACTCTGGGGGTCTATTGACTAAGGATACATTCAAAACATGCCACATATCGTTGTAAAATACTCGGATAATGCGCCAGCTACGTTGGATTGGACGGCTTTGTTGTTAGTGCTGCATGATTCGCTGGCTGAGCAAGACACCGTGACACCATCGCAAATCAAAACTTACGCTTTCCCGTTAAGCGCCTGCATTGTGGGTGACAGTACGAGGCCAGACGGCATGATCCATATTCAAATTCGCCTATTAAAAGGCCGCTCTGATGCGCTACGTAAAGCAATGGCTTTGGCACTACATGATGCTGTTCGTGCATATACCAATAAGGTTGGCTGGGCGTGCGCGTTATCTATAGAAACCGTTGAACTGCATAGTGAAACTTATTGCTCTTCATACCAATAAATCGACAAGGGTAATGACTGACAACACAACATAACATAAAGGAAATGTGAGCTTTGAGGTCGTCTACGACCAGGAAAAACTTTATCACACTGTTTTCGCTCAAGAAAAGCCTCCCGCCAATTTGATACTGTGGTTGATTTTTGCTAGCTGCAAATGTCCCCTAGTCAATATCCCCTATGGCGTAAGTTGAATGTGTTCCCGAATCGGTTGGCTCGGACGCTGACCGAACAATCAGCATGTGTTCCCCACGCCCGTGGGGATGAACCGGTGATACCTTATGGTTGAACCATGGCCACTGGGCAGCCATGGTCATTACCGGTGAGGGTGGCAGCGAGACAGCGGCTATGATAATGGCTGTTATTCGTAGTAAACTGGCTGCCTGTTGTTTTCTTGAGAGTTTTAGCAAAAGTTATGATTAAACGAATATTTATTTCACTGTTGATTTGTATGCCGACATTATTTGCGGTTAATGCCAAAGATCTTGAATTTGGTAGCGGTGCCGATATGTCAAAAATTGAATCGATTTCAACCATTTTGGCTAAACCAGAAGCCTTTGTTGATCAACAAGTTACCGTAAATGGCACTATTACGGCCGTGTGTAAAAACCGGGGTTGCTGGATGGAATTAACCTCAGATAAGCGTTTTGGTAAACTGCGCATTAAAGTCAAAGATGGTGATATGGTATTTCCGGTCAGTACCAAAGGGCGAAAGGCTTATGCTACCGGCAAGCTGACCGCAAAGACACTCAATAAACAACAAACCATTAATCACTTGCGTCATATGGCGAAGGATGCAAATCAGCTTTTTGATGAGGCGTCGGTGACACAAGGCATGGTGATTTATCAATTGACGCCTACTGGCGTGACCATCGCGGATTAGCCGCCAAGGGTTGCAATTAAATAAACCGGGTCAGAATAAGGGGGTCAAGTTGATTGTTTCATAATTCTATCGGTAAGCTGAGTTTTTCAACGTCAAATCAATTCGTTAGCTGCTACTTGCTGTAACATCTTATGGGTACTACCTCTTGGATAAAATAGTATTGTGAATCAACTTGACCCCTTTATGGCACGAAGCTCATTAACCACCCCTTGATACTCTTTGCCGACAAGTCCCTGGTTTTGGTGAAACCTAAAACCCGATGTTTTGATCTGTGCTGACTCAAGTGCGTTGACAGCATGAATAGACGCACATTCTTTGCTGCCGATTTTCGATTCAATAATGGCTTTTGCAGCATACCACCTGAAATAGTCTATTGGAAACATTAGCCTATCTTTATGTTCCTCTAAAACGTCGTTTGCTGCAGCGTACATTAATTCTAATTTATTTTCCACGATAATGAGTGGATATAAAATGTATGCGTCTGTTTGTAATTTTGGAAATTCAATCTCTCTTGTTAGGGCCGCTTTATAGGATTCAAGCGCTTTCTCTGTTTTTCCCAGTGCCAAATAAGCAGATGCATAGTCACAATATGCTTGAGCATGGTCGAAGTCGTCGGCCAAAGTGAAGTAATACTCAAGTAAAGATATAGCAACTTCCGGTTCGATCGCAGACAAAGTTGACGCCTGAATACGTAGATATTGCTCCTTTCTTCTAGCTCGCTTGAGCTTATCCATGAAATGCCTTTCTATTTCGCCATTCCATTTTCTATTGCGATACCAATCTTCACCACTCACTCTTTATCCCTATACTCATAACATTGTTATTAGCCGGAAAAACCCGTGTTTAAACACGGATAAAATCCATCTAACACGATTAAATTTTTAGAGGCGCTATCATCTTACCCCAACACACTCAACAACTTCGCTTGCCGCAGTTCCCAGCCAGTGCCAACCCAGGTCCAGTGGACATCTTCGAGCTGCCCTTGGAGATTTTTCAACTCTGTTTTAAGTGGCTCTTTTTGACGCAACACATGAAACAAACCAGTTGCATTTATCCGCGCAAAAAGCACATCGAATGAATCATACTCATTGCTCGCTAAAGTCGACTCATAGACAGCAAGACATTCAGCGATTACTGCCGGATCATTGGCGTGATTTTCGGCCGCTTTTTCATCACCTTCAAACTGCGATTTGTATTTCCAATATTCACTATGCGCCTTAAAAACTAAGCAGTTCAGCAGATTATTATCAGCACTTTGACCTTGTACATTTTTGACAAAATCGAACATTAATTGATGGCTACCACCATACTTTTTGGACAACCCGGTTAACCTATGTATATGAGCGTGCCAGTTATTCGGGTCTCTTTTGCCCGCTTCGTTATAATATCGCAGCTCGGTCTCAGCGCCCTGGGAATGGTATACAGCCGCCATAATCAGGTAGACCCATGGTGTTGGATCATCATCTTTAAGACGGGCGGCAGTCTCCAATTCCTCGATGGTTTGGTCCAACAATGCGTAGAACTCTTGCCACTGCTGTGCACTAATATCATGCCCTCTACCAAAACCCCTCGCCTTCCATGCAAGTTTGAGCAACCTAGCACCATAAACCAGATGCGCATCGGCATTCTCTGGTTCCTGTTTAACCCATTGTTCAAGTATTTTGACAGGAAATCGACGAGAAAACGCCAGAGAATAGAAGTATCTTTGCGAGTAAATAAAAGGGATATCGTGAAATAGTTTTTTTAACGCCACAATATCTTTGTGTTTTAATATTTTCGATGCGATTGGATTGCCGAAAGTATCCTCAATAATTTTTTGATTGTTCGAACCCAAAATACCCAATATCCGACGTAACATAGTGCTCTACTCCTTAATAATATTTCCTAAGGTGGCATTTTAAAACACTTTATGGAACAAAGCGAGTGCTTGCTTTGTGTAGAAAATTGATGATTTTCTGTGGTCAAATGATGTGGCGCTAAGGCAATTAAGATCCACTTGTATATCTTGATTTTACTAATTCATTAAAAATTAGAGTGTTACAAAAGACGTAAGCTCACGCATTATTAGTAGGGTTCACTTTCATGCTGTTTATCTGTGATATGTAGCTTGGCTACGGCCTAACCTACAACCTAAACTACAGCTTAAACGATGCCACTGTATCGCCAAGCTCTGTAGACAATCCCAATAAAGTATCAGTGGTTTGCAGCGATGTTTGCGTACTTTGTGCCGAACTCGTTGCTATTTGATGAATGTCAGTGGTCCGTTGCTCTATGCTTTTGGTGGCAACATCCCGTTGTGATACTGCTTCATTGATGCTGTTGGTTAGTCTGTCGATGTTATCAATGTCGTCGTTAACTTCGTTGATTAAGTGCGACACTTGCTCTGATTTTTCCATACATTCACTGGCAAGCACAGCGGTGCTACGCATGCTTTTAACCGTTTGTTCAACACCACTGGTGATATTGGCTACCATGGCCTGAATGTCTGATGTGGCAAGCTGGGTTTTACCTGCCAATGCTCTGACTTCGTCGGCTACAACTGCAAATCCGCGGCCTTGTTCGCCGGCCCGGGCCGCTTCAATTGCAGCATTAAGGGCCAACAGGTTGGTTTGGTCGGCAATGCCACTGATCACCGCCAATATACCGGCAATTTTTGTACTGTCGTGTTCAAGCTTGCCTATGATGTCAGTTGAGTGGCTCAAATCTTTGTCCAGCTGGCTTATGGCTTGTCGGGTTTGTTCAACCATGGCTTTGCCAGTATCGCTTTTGTTTTTGGTATTGGAAGTCACAGATTGACTAGATTGAACTTTGGCTTTGATTTCATCGTCGGCGTGCTTTAGTTCGCCGATTTCGTGCATGATGGTGGTGGTCTCTTGGACCTGGGTTTGTGCGCCTTGATTCAAACCAGCGGCAACTTGCTGCAATTCGCCACTGTTTTGTGACAAGGTTTGGCTGCATCGGCTGAGGTTTTTAATGACCAGTGTAAAACTCTCGGCCATTTGATTGTAGGCTGCGGCAATTTTAACCAGTTCTTTGCTGCCATTACCCACCAGACGTATCGATAAATCATTGTTCTGACTGACTTGTTCAAGTTGGTTCGACATGTTGATAATGGCACCGCTGATACGCCGGATGATAATCGCCATGATAGCCAAAAAGATAAAGGCGATCAGCAAGTTACCAATGACTGTACTAAAGGCGTTGTTCAACATAGCGGTGGTAAAAGGTTGGGTGGGCATTAAGGCGACCAGTGAAAAACCGGTATCTTTCATCTTCAAACTAGAGACATAATAATCTTCGCCACCAATCTTGGCCAAATCATTAAAATAGCCCTTGTTTTGGGTTAATCCGATGGCGATGGCAGCAAAATCGTCAATTTCGTCGAGGCGCTTACCAATGTATTCGCTGTTTTGGTGTACGGCCACCTTGGCGTTGCGGTCGAGTAGAAATATCTGACCATCGTCGCCGAGCTGTTTTTGATTGAGCAATTGATTGAACTTCTTAACTTCAAAGCTAAGGCCTGTGGCACCTATGACTTGATTCTGATGTTCAACGCGCACATTAATGAAGGCCCTCATTACGCCAGCGTGTGACCATGCAAGGTCAATGCTATGATCTTTGCCCGAGCGAATGAAACTGTCAAACCAGGGATCTTCTGCTACGCTGATGGTTTTTTTTAAGCCGTGGGTCGCAGTGTAGTAGTTGTTGGTTTTTTTTGATACCCAAAAGGCACGAGTGGCATTGCTGTAGTCTTTAAGATCTCCCAGCATTTGTTTGACTTGGGGCATTTGCTCTTGGGGTTCACCTGCTATAAGCCAGTTTTTTAAGTAGCTGTTTTGCCCAAGCGCCCGAGACATGCCAATAAGAGAATTGAGTTCAGATTGAATATCGCCAGCCATCGCACCAAGCAATTCAGGCAGGTACTTTTCACTGGAAAAGGATGACATTGCAGAGTAATAACGGCTGCTGGATATCAGCGCGGTAAATAGCGCTGAAAAAACCAGTGACAATGTCATCATTACAATAACAATACGCATGATGGAGTATGATTTGAGTGAGGAAAAGTTCATAGAAATGAGGGGTAGCCTAGACAAAGTTGGGATTAGAGTAAATGTGTCCACAATTTTTGTCAAATGGCACAAAATCAATTACAGATAATTTCAGCATCACCTAGTCGGCAAGGGAAATATGTAGCGCAAAAAACGCGCTTGAATTATCCAACCGACAATTAAAGACAGGCGCTAATGCCGCAATGTATCAATGCGTATCAAAATATAACAAGCGGTGTAAAATAACGATGTTGTGAGTGGCTTTATAGGCGGGTAACATGTCGCGAAAGTCATCAGGGAATATTTTAAAGCATGTTTATCAATCAATTGTTTCGTTGTTTTATTATTGTAGCCACAGTAGCACCCGGTTATTTGTCGGCACAGTCCATTCACCTCCCAGTCTCGGTAGAAAAACGCGGTATTTGGCAAACTCAAGGTTACGGCTATATTCTCGATGTTGACGAGAACAAGGTCACCATTTTTGATGTTACTCAAAAACACTGTTTGCTCAATAAAGAACACAGCGGCTCGTTTTCTGCTGCCAATCTTAAACTGATAAATGACAATAGAGCGGTTTTTGATTGGCGTTCACTGCACCCGGTTACGCTAAACCGGTTGTCACAACTACCACAAAAGTGTCAAAAAAATTCGCTTGAGCCCAATAAATTTGATCCGGTGCAGGTATTCGATATCTATTGGCAGACGTTTAGTGAGCACTATGCTTACAGTGAGCAAAAAAATATCGACTGGCACAAACAATATGCCAAATGGCGGGCAAAGGTTTCGTTTACAACAACCGAAAAGCAGTTAATCGGGGTGATCCGGCAATTTTTGAAGGTGCTGGATGACCGACACGCCTTTTTGTTCTCAGCAGACGATGACGTACTGGCTTACAGTAATGCTAAGGATTCGATCTTAAACGCCAGAGTGCGAGTCGGATTTGAACAACGCCAAGGCGTTGCCCATTTTGGCCGGTATTTCGATAAGGTGGTTAAAAGCTGGAATGAGACGGTTAAATCATATTTTGTCGATGGTTTCGAGCCTCAGTATTTGTACAACAACTTTTGGTTGGGGCAGTTGCCAAATCAATTGAGTTATTTGGAGGTAGAAGACATGAGCGGTTTTGCTACTCTGGATGGCATGGCTGCGGACCTTGTGGCGGTCGATGAGGCATTCAACAAGATTTTGCCTTCAATTATCGGCAGCAAGGGACTGGTTTTGGACCTGCGTTATAATGGTGGTGGCGAAGACTTGGTGGTTGAACGTTTGCTTTCTTACTTTATTGACAAGCCACTCACCATCGGTGCTAAAAGCAACAAAATGGCAGAAGGTTTTAGTTCGATGCGACCGATAGTGATCCAACCGGTAAAACGGCTCAACTATACCGGACCCATCGTGGTATTGACCAGTGTTGCCACGGCCAGTGCGGCAGAGCTGTTTACTCTGGGATTGAGTGCTCGTGGTAATGTCAGTTTTATTGGAGAGTCGTCGAATGGGGCCTATAGCGATATGCTGTTCAAAAGCCTGCCAAATGGGTGGCAATTTAGTCTGTCAAACGAAGTCTATGTCGACCTTAAAGGCAAAAGTTATGAGGTTGAAGGTTTTGGTGTCAGCGAGCGCTTTGAATACTTAAATGCTAAAGATTTGGCCAACGCGACTGATTCGGCTCTGACCCGTGCCATTGAGATACTGAGCGCTGACCATACTGCTGCCGATACTAAGTGACCATGCATTGAGGGGCTTTGTGTTGAATCGAAAAAATTTACTTTTAGCTTTTCCAATATTGAGTTTTGTTTATTTTGCTGGGGCTATCGTTGTTGCAGGTTTCTTTTATCCTGGATATAACCATATAACCCAGTTTATTAGTGAATTGGGTGCAACAGGCGCGCCACATGGCGACTATGTTAATTATTTGGGTTTTATTCCGACCGAGTTATTTATACTTGCGTTCGTATTGACCTGCTTTTCAGTCATTCCTAAAACAAAGAAGAGTATAACAGGCCTTGCCTTTATTGCTGTTTATGGCCTAACGCTGGGCATTGCTGCATTTTTTCCCTGTGATTTTGAGTGTCAGCCTGTTGAGCCAACAATGTCGCATCAAATTCATATGCTATCGGCGTTTCCCGGTTACTTATGCGGCATTATTTCAATATTTATACTGTCTTCAGATTCATCTTTATACGGACAATCTAAAGTGTTTAAAATCATCAGTATCGCTATCGGTGGTCTGTGCATCTACGCATTTTTGAATCTAGACCCCGACTCAAACTTTGTCGGTGCTTATCAACGCGCTTTAGAGGTATTGATGTATTCATGGTTTATATACTTTGCTTTTTGTTTAAGGCAAAGCCTGCCTAACAATTAAACATGCACAATGTAAGACCTGACCTTGCCAACTTCAGCTTATTTAATATCGGCTATACTACTGAGTGAACCAAACAATAATAACTCACCAACAAACGAACTTTAGTTCCTCTTTTATTGTGTTTATTTATTAGCCAGGTTTTCAGGATGCAGAAAAACTACACTGAGTTGGAAAAATCGATATATCGTCTTTTAGAAGTCACACCAATTCCAAGTATATTGTCGTACCCGACAGGAAAGTTGGAATATGTAAACCCCGCGTTGAAGCATTTACTAGGATATGATGATGAACAAATATACTCGGAAGATGTCATCATCACTCATCCAGACGACATGGAGCTCAGCCAAGGGGTCAGAAAAGCACTTAAGGACAATCCTTTTGAACCAGTAAAAGTTGAAAAAAGATATGTCCATAAATTAGGTTACGTCATTACGGCTTCGCTTTATATCGTGGCACAACCCGACAATGATGGAAATATTGAAAGATACATCTCGCAAATCATTGACTTAAGAACACTCAGGCAATCTGAGGCAGCAGAAGTCCTACTAAAATACCTCGTCGACTTGTCTAGCGATGCCATTTATGTCGTCTCACCAAAGTCAGGTCAAATTTTGAACTGTAACCATTTAGCCCACAAAAGATTGGGTTACAGCAAGGATGAATTATTACGATTACACGTTGGAGACATAAATCGGAGCCTTAAAGAAACAGGCAGTCAAAGTAAATGGTCCAAAATGGTTAACAAAATCAAGTTGGAAGGCGAATTGGTGATCGAATCATCGCATACCCGAAAAGACGGCAGTGAATTTCCCGTAGAAGTGAATGTTAATCAGAGCTTCTTTAATAACACCAATTACCTGCTTGCAGTCGCCAGAGACATTACGCAAAGAAAAAAGAAGGAATCTGAAAGACTTGAATTGTGCAATCTTGATCCCCTGACAAAACTCCCCAACCGGCGAATACTACACAACCGATTGCCACAGATAATGGAAAAAAGCCAAACCAACAATAATGCCATCGTTTTTATGTATATTGACTTGGACAACTTTAAACAAATCAATGATCAGTATGGTCATACTGTTGGTGATGGTGTATTGGTCGGCGTTGCCAATCGGCTAAAGAGCAGTATTCGCCAATCAGATCTGATCGCTCGGCTGGGCGGCGATGAATTTTTGGTGGTGGTCAACGGATTAAACAAGCCCAAGATCATCGAATCAATAGTGTCAAAAATTTTACAACAATTCGAGTCGCCTTTTAACATTGATAAGAATACGCTATTAGTGACAGCAAGCATCGGAGTTTCTATTTACGAGGCGAAAAACGTAGATGTAGACGCTTTGAAACTAATAAAATGGGCCGATGAAGCGATGTATCAAGCTAAAACCCATGTCGGTAACGCCATTGTTTATAACGAGAAAACAAGTGATTAGACCGAGGGTTGGGTGTCTGCTTTTGACCCTCGAAGTCTTTTTTATTGTACAACTCTCGGTTCGTCAGAAATCAAATCACTGATAAGCGTGGCCCAGCGTTTCTCTTGGTAATCTTCTAGAGAGGCGTAAAAAGACAGACCACCGATAAGGATAAAAGCGAAGGTACCCGTGAGGAGTTTGCGACTTTTTTGCTTGATACCCACTGCAGTCAGTACGACCAACCCCATCAGCAAAAATAAACCAACATATTCAAACCACATATTAACGTCTTCCTGTTTTGTAAATGACAGCCGTTAATTTAGCCTTTCTACCCATTTTAATCAACGACTTATAAACGCGTGCTATTTAAGTATCTGTTTTCTCATCAAAAAACTCAGATCAGCCCTTCGCCCTTAACGCCTTTATCGTCGACTGCAATAGACGCATGGCGCTTAAAAATGGGTCAATCAAACTTTTACATTAAGATAAAGGATTTATTTGCAAAACAAGAGTGAAATCGTAAATTGCGATCTTTCTTTCTAAAATTGAAAACTAAACGCGTGTTTTGTATTCGGTATAGAGAATGAGGTGATTATTGTTAGCTGCGTTTGAAGGCCTAGGAGTAATTCACTTTATATTGAGGTACGGATGGGCAGAGAACCGTCTGTTTACCGCTATTTACCTGCCCTAGCGGGTTTTGGCTGATTAACAGTCAAAGGCTAATATGTTAACGCCTAGTTAAAAAATATTCACTCTATTTACATATTATTACACTTTTGGCACTCATCGTGCATTTGCAATATCAATAGCGTAGGATTCAAGTGTTTCGTGAATGATACAGTTTCGCGGCTTGAGTACATAGGGATAGCAATAATCAAAAATAAAAGTCACTTACAAGTTTAGTTCGAGGACAAACCTATGATTACTACCAATGAACAGTTGCTTGAAGCGCTGACCTATAACAAAAAAGCACAGCCCGCCGTATTTGAAACATTAGGTGTTATGTTGCGACAAACAGCCTGTTTTAAATCAGTAAAATTTATATACGAGGATATTTGCAAGCGAGCCTTAGCCGAATTCAAACCGGTATATTCTAATGTTGCTACCAATAAAGATAACGAAAGAGTCGGTAAGCCGATAAAAAGCTATGTCGACATCCATTTGGCCGACAACAAAGTGTTCTGCAAAATCAGCAAATGGCATAAAACAGAAATGGTCAAAGCTGAAATGGTTAAAGTTGTTGCTGTGACTGAAGCTAGCGAATGTCCTTTTAAAGCCGCCGAAAAATGCCTTGAGCAATCAAAATACGATTTTGTGCAGGCGTTTTCTAAATTGACAAAAGTTGACCCCTCCATTTTGAAAAATGAAAAATGGGGAACTAAATATTTGGCGTGCATTACCGAAACCGCTGTTGAGGCCGCCTACGAAAAAGGATTGGAGTTAGGCTTTTTCTTAGATTCAGCCCAACCACAGTACCGCAGTTAACACGTAGGCGAGATTTATTGCCGTGTTTGATCCCAAACAAGCAAAACAACGTTTTTCGAAGGCACGGCTTTCAATGGAAACATAAGGGTCAGTGCTTTAATGATTTTTTCAGGTTCTTTGGTGGCAAAAGAGCCTGTTATTTGAAACTGACCAATATCTTTGTCTCTGATACGTAGCGGCTTTTTAAGATAGCGATTAAATTCTTCAACCGCTTGAGACAAAGGCGTGGCATTAAATTGCAGCAAGCCATTAGTCCATCCCTTTGCTAGGTCTTGCGTTATTTTGGTCGGCTTTGCCACCCCTTGAGTGGTCGAAACGGTGGTTTTCTGCCCTGCGGTCATACGCTTTTTTTGGCTCTTATTTTTTGTCGATTTTGCTGCCACTTCGACAATACCTTCTAACAAAGCAACGTTAAATGCATACTGGGTTTTGTTTACGTCAAAAATGGTGCCTATAGCGCGAACGCTGCCAACGTTGGTTGATACCACAAATGGGCGTTGTGAGTCTTTGGCAATATCAAATCTTGCGCGACCTTTAAATAGTTGAACATCTCGCCCTTGACTGCTCATGACTACTTGCAATTTTGTGTTCGCATCCAGTGTGACTATCGTGCCATCATCTAGTTGAACGATTTGTTGTTGGGCAATGCCAGTCGAAAAATCTTCAACCTGGGGTATATTCTGGATAAGAAACATAGTTATAAAAGAAACCAACAGTATCGCAGCAGCTGCGCTGGGCATATACCAACGTGAGCGGCTGGTTTTTTCTACACTGGGAATGTTGGCCAGCTGGGCGAGAATATCTGAGTCATTGGCAAGGGCGTGTGAGTCGGCCCACATTTGTTGGTAAGCCTGGTAGGCTTTGGCATGTTCAGGCGCAGCAAGGCGCCATTTGGCAAACCCGGCTTTATCTGGATTTTGTGCCTGCATTTTTGCATACCAATCTGCCGCCTGATCTTCGATTGCACTGAGCGGCTGCTCTTTATGTGTTATTTGATCATTCATAATATAAACTTTTTTACCCTGACCTTTACAAAGACGCACATCAGTAAAAATCCCCTACCTTTTTTTTACAAATTTTTAGCGCCTTACTCATATGCTTTTCAACCGACTTGACCGAGATGCCTAATCGGTCAGCGATTTGCGGGTAGGTTTGTGCCTCAAAGCGACTTAATAAAAATACATGACGTGTTTTTTCTGGCAGCATCAAAATGGCCTGTTTTAACAAAATAAGCTTTTGCTCACCTTCGATTGTACGCTCCATATGAACAGATTCTTGTTCAACAGGTTGTACATCTAGACTCACGTGATGCTCTGCTTGGCGAGACTTTGCGCTTCTGGCCCTGTCAATTAAAGCATTTTCTGCGGTCTTGAATAAAAATGCCTTCAAGTTGTCTATCGCATCAATTTTAGGATAACGAGCCAACCGGTAATACACTTCTTGCATGACATCTTCAATGTCTGCGTGGTTGGCGTTGAACATTTTTTTGCGTAAAAAAGCCAGTAGGTCACCGTTATAGGCAGTCACCAGTTTTTCTATCTGTAATTTTTGCTGTTGGGTTAATTCTTTCATTTAAAAAGTATAACCTAGGCCGAAATAATAACGGCTTTGTGAAATCGAAGCATAGATTGGGTGTAAAACAGTGTTTTGATATTGATACAACGGCTCTTTATTCAAATTTAATGCTTCAAAACTCAGCCGCAGTCCATTATCAAAACGATACCTTAGCGCCAAATCAAAATATTCGCGACTGTCTTCAAAGATATCAACACCGTTTGAGCCAGAGCGTGTTGATAAAGCACTGTCGCGATAGTTATAGGCTAACCGAGTACTGAATGCGCCTTTTTCCCAATACAAGATAAAATTTGACGCAAAATCCGCTTGTCCCGGCAACCTCAACTCTTCACCGGTACTCATTCGACGCAGGCTATGACTATAGGTTGCATTGGCAAATAGGCCAAAATGCTGCCAAAAGCCCGATAAAAATGAAAATGGGGTTTGCACATTCAGTTCTAACCCTTTTAACCAAGCTTCTTTGCCGTTGACTCGTTCTGTCACTTGATAAATTTGTGTTGCTGAGCCTATGTCTACACTCTGTTTTGAGGTTATTTTTTCATTATAGGTGTCTATTTTTTTGTAAAATACACTGATGCCCAATAAACCTTCGTCGGAAAAATAATGCTCCGCTGACAAATCAAACTGCCAAGCTCTATTGGGCTGTAAATGGGCATTGCCCAAATCCAGCTTTTGGCGTTTTATATCAATCAGGGTATCTGGCACCAACAAACCAAAGTTGGAATATGACATGACTTTGCCCGCTGAAAACCGTAGCAAGTTGTCAGTATCTAACGCAAAAGTCAAGTTGGCGCTGGGTAACATCTCATCAAACTGATGATTTATTGTTGATGGCAATATTGATTGCTGACCATTGATATCTATCTGGGTTGTATAACCATTGGATTGGGTATCGTAGGTTACCCATCGAACCCCCAGATTGCCCCTAACGACTTTTTCAAACCATTGGGCATCAATGTTTGCCATTAAGTAGACTGCTGTACTTTCTTCTTTGAAATGGCGATATTTGGTTAGATCGCCCTCAAAGGCTGTGTTTGCAAGGGTGTCGTGAACAATGGCATTGGTATTCAGTGATTGCCACTGATTCAATATGGTCGAATTGTTATTTTCTATAAAGGTATGCTTTGGAAACATTACAAGGTAATTATCTAGCGCCACTGTCTGGCTAAACTCTTTGTTTTTTCTATCTCTGCGCTTAATTCGTCGTTTTTGTTTGATGCCAAAAATCAATTGACTAAAAACATCGTTGTCCAAATCATGCTCAGCATCGAATTCAAGGGCAGTTTCTTGGTCGTTAGTGTGGGTGAATTGATGTTGTGTTTTATTGAATTGCCATACGGGAGATTCAACATCTACTATCAGTGGCATCTGATCTTGAACATTGAGATTGTAACCCAAGTCTACATTGGCTTGCGCTCTTGCCAGCTTCATATTTTGATTTCGCCCACTTTCGGTGACAAAAGCCGCTGAATTGAATAACCATCTATCGAGTGTCCATTGAACGCGAAAGCTGCCCCCTTTCTGAAAATAATCAATGCTATCGAGGCGGGTGGTTTGAAATACATCAACATCTGAAAACCTGGCACTAGTGATAACACTTTGTTCATGGGTTGGCTGATGGGTTAGATCATGATCAGCTAAGCTGTCTGTTTTTGAATTTTCGGTTTCAAAGATATCTTTGACTATCTCTGGTTTGTTTGTTGAGTGTAAGTGATCAGCATAAACTTGAATGCTGTCGTTTACTTGCCACTGGATGGAAACATAACGGTTGTCCCGTTGTTGCTTGGTCGTCGTTATTTGTTGTTTAATACCGCCGACCATATCCATATTGGCAAGCACTTGTGGTGCTGCCAAATCAACTGTTTGCCACGCTTTAACTTGGCCAAATTGTTCAGTCAATTTTGAGTGTTGTTGTGAAAATGACACATAAACGCCAACGGTATCGTCAAACATTAAGTCATTAAAATAAAGCGAATATTCGGGGCTAAATTGCTCAGCGGTTGACGTTCGATTCGCGCCCATTTCGATGCCGAATGTACGCTTGCCTATGGATAATGGTTTTGGCGTTTCGAGCGAGATGACCCCGCCAATCCCTCCCACATCCATATCAGCTGAGGTGCTTTTGATGACTTTTATCATTTGGAATAGCTCAGATCCAAATATCGAAAAGCTTACATCACGATTAGATGCCGAGGTGGTGCCAATCGATCGTCCGTTGATTTGCACACGGCTCATTTGCGGGTCGGCACCTCGGATACTGATGTATTCCCCGCGATCTAGAGTAACACCGCTTAGACGTTGCATTGATTCGGCAACATTGCTGTCAGGGAATTTGCCGATTTCCTCTTGCGTAATAACATCCGAAATGACGGTGGCATTGTGCTTTTCAAACAACGATTTGGCCATCGACGTTCGATAGCCCGAGATGCTGACTATTTCTAAGCTTGGTTTTTTCGTGCTTTTCTTCGAGGTGAACTGCTTTTTTAGAGGCTTTTCAATGGTTTTAACTGCTTTTATTGGCGTACGAATCTGACGGATGACCAACATATTTTGGCTAAGTAGTAGATATTCTAGGTGGTGGTTTTTAAGTAATATCTTCAGCACATCGTCTAATGACATATCGCCTTTGACAGCGACAGATGTCAGTTTCTCAAGTGCTGCGTGCGGCAATAACAACTGCAACTTGGTTCGCTCAGTGGCTTTTTGTAACGCATCGATTAAAGGCTGCTGTTTTAAGTCAAATTGATAATGGGTTTGTAGAGAGGTTGCAAATACGTTGGTACAAAATAGGGTAATACTTGCCAGCAACCATTTTATTTTGTGTTTATGCCGCTGCTTGGTGCCATTCATCTTTATCTTTTTATTATTCATTTTTAATGAGCGCTGAACATAACATTTCAGCTTGTTTTTGTCATGTTTTGTGACCTAGACATTGTTGCATCAATGAAGCAAAAAAATTAAATTTAAAAAAAATAAAAATTTTGGTAGGGGGAATTCAAAAATCTACGTCTTTAAGTATATCGAGTTTGAAAAACGTGTTTAACCCCAATTCATTTAAAGTAAAAAATACCCAGTCTATGGAGACAGCAATGACGATTTTGAGTTTAAAGAAAGTACTTAGTGCAGCAATATTGGTTGGCTTGGCAAGCCCGGTAGTGGCAGAAACCACAGAAGAATGGGGGCATCGAGTGTTGAACCTGCAAGCCAACCTAGACTTTGAGGCCCCTTTGGCAAAAACAACCTGGGTAGGGAGTCACAATTCTTTTGCCAACGCGGGAGATGATTCTATGGTTGATTACAATCAAGCCTATTCGCTAAAACACCAATTGAGAAAGGGCGTACGAGAATTGGTGTTTGATGTTCACTGGGAGTTGAATAAGATGATGCTCTGTCATAATAATGTGAATAGCTTTGTAGAATGCGGGGATGGCATCACAGGCAATAGGAAACTGACCAGGGCGTTGGATGATATTAAAGAGTGGTTAAATGAAGACCAAAATTTAGATCAAATCGTACTGTTGAAATTGGAAATGACGGATTCGGCAAGGCGACATATCAACAAAGTTGAGAAAAAAATACTAGGTAGTATGGGTAGCTACGTTTATCGCCCCGATATTGAATCCTCTCACGGCGATCTTGATAGCAGCACTGGCTGTACTGCGCTGCCTTCATCGACGCTGACAAAAAAGCAGGTGTTGGACGCTGGTAAGAATGTGATTATTTTTAACACTCATGATTGTATCAGTGACGGCGGTTTTAACAATTTGGCATTTTATGCCGACAACAAACAAGAAGGCGGCGCTAGCTTGGGTAATGTCAAGTCGACTACAAAGCTAAAAGACTGGACTGCTGCTAAATCAGGTACCACAATGAGCAGAGCAAAAGATGCGATGACCCGTGAGCAGATTTTGAGTGATGCCGACAGCGTCAAAATGAAACCGAGCAACATTGAGGAATGGATGCTGGCGGGGCTCAACATTTTTGAACTTTATGGTTTTGATGCCAATGGTTCTCGCTGGATAAAGGACTCAGAAAGACCAGTGCAAGCTGAAGATATGGTTTGGAGCTGGTCTACAGGGCAGCCTGATAATTGGAATGACGCAGATTGTGCGGCAATAAACAGTGCTGGAAAAATGGATGATGCCTCTTGCAGTTACCATCTCCACTTTGCTTGTAAGACTGATCCCACGCTTGATTCGAATGGCTGGGTGGTCACCAGTGTAACTGGTAGTTGGCAAAGTGGTTACCAAGCCTGCGAGAGCATCGATGCCACGTTTAGTGCGCCTACAAGCCTGATAGAATTGCATGCACTCAAAGATACAATCGCCGAGACCAACGGTGCGGGTGCTGTTACTTGGATCAACTATACCGATCAAAAGCTCGAAGGGCAGTGGCTGGCCAATAAATCATCAAAATGGTTATATGGCC
Source organism: Algicola sp. (assembly GCA_013216025.1). GTDB lineage: Bacteria > Pseudomonadota > Gammaproteobacteria > Enterobacterales > Alteromonadaceae > JABSOG01. Next base: position 17,304 of record JABSOG010000066.1, read on the forward strand.
GGGACTGGAGCACCGTTGCAATAAAAGGTGGCAGCGGTGGCACGGCTTTTGATGACTTCGGGTTATTGCATTTAGATTTATACCGCAACAAACGTCATGTGACCAAAATCAACATGAGTGCCGGTAACCGAGTGGATAAAGTCGGCTTTGAATATGACGATGGTAACAGTGTATCTCATGGTGGCAATGGTTATGACCGCTTTCTTGAAATGCTGCCTAATGAGTATATCTATACGGTTGAGGTTTGCGTTGACAGCTATAATGGATCGGATCGGATTCACTATCTTGGTTTTACAACCATTTATGGAAATAAGTTATCCGGTGGGATAAAAACAGACGATTGTCGATTTACTGGAGCATGGGGCGGGTTTGAGGTTTTTGCCATGCATGGACGAGCAGGCAATGAACTGGATGCTCTCGGCTTTTATTTACGACGTCGTGACTGATTATTGCCTTGAAATTTAAACGTAGGCGAGGTTTTAACCTCGCTCGTTTTGATCATTCACCAACCCTTTTTTTGCATCATTGTGCACCAAAGCCCCACTTTTTGTATCAATCCCGCTTTCGCCTGTTTATTCAGTCTTGTCGGGCATCAATCCGCTATTGATGGTTTAGTGTTCTGGTTTTATTCACTTAGGTTTTTAAGTCAGGTCAAAAAGCTCGTTTTATCAGTGGCTTGACACAAGTTTTTGCTTTTCATCAAGGGCATGACAGGGTAGATTAGCCGCTCCCAAGACCCAGATTACGGGGCTTAACGCCACAAATGATGAGGAATATTGAATGACGTACTTTGAATACAACTGTGATGGCCTAATTGGCCCAAGTCATAATTATTGTGGTTTATCTTTTGGTAACGTTGCCTCAGCGGCCAATAAAAATGCGGTGTCGAACCCCAGAGAAGCGGCCAAGCAAGGTTTGGCCAAAATGCATTTTTTGACCGGACTGGGCCTCAAGCAAATTGTGTTACCACCTCACGAACGTCCGTCTATCGGCGCGTTGCGACAAGTGGGTTTTAGTGGCACCGACGAGCAGGTGTTAACCAGTGCAGCCAAAACAGCGCCAGAATTACTGGCCAACGTCAGTTCGGCATCGGCCATGTGGACCGCCAACGCGGCGACTGTTTCGCCAAGTGCAGATTCAAGAGACGGTAAAATTCACCTCACGCCAGCCAACCTTAACGACAAATATCACCGTTCGATTGAAATTGAACAAACCAGCGATATTTTAAAAGCGACTTTTAGAGATCCAAACATTTTCACTCATCATCAGGCATTGCCACAGGTCAGCCAGTTTGGTGACGAAGGCGCAGCCAACCACACGCGTTTGTGTCGAAACTACGGCGAGCAAGGCATTCAGTTGTTTGTTTATGGTCGTCACGGTTTTGATTTGTCAAAACCGGCACCACAAAAGTTCCCGTCCCGCCACACTTTGCAGGCCAGCGAGTCGGTTGCCCGATTGCATCAACTGAGCAACGAGCATGTGGTTTATGCCCAACAAGCCCCAGATTGCATCGACGCCGGCGTTTTTCACAACGATGTGATTGGCGTGGGTAACAAAAACGTTTATTTTTACCATCAAGACGGTTACCTCAACAAACAAGCCATGCT
>JABSOG010000669.1 GCA_013216025.1 Algicola sp.
CACCAATCATCGCCAAAACCACCAGCGTTAAACTGCATCATATGGATCAGCTTTCACCCGTTACAGCTGATTTGGTTCGAGTGTTTGATAACGACCATGGTTTGTTCACCATTTCCTTTCAAAACAGTGTTTTATCAGCAGACATGACCAACCAACTGCGCCAAGCCATTGAACTGTTTCAACAGTAAAGTGAATTTAAAGTGTTTATTATTGATGTCGCTTTATCCTTTGACAGAAGCCATTACAATCAAGCGCTTGAACAGCAGCTGTATCAAACCATTGCGCAATTTCCTTATCCGGTGATAGCAACAATGCAAGGTGATGCCACCGGGGCTGGATTCTTGTTTGTTGCCTTGTGTGACTTTATGATTTGCGCGCCACATGGCAACTATTGCCACACAGACTTTCAAACCGGCTACTTTGCGACAGCTGCCGAGCATGACTTATTTACCACCCGTTTTGGCCAAACACAGGCTCAGCAACTTTTGTATCAGGGCAAGCATGTTGTGCCCCAAGCGATGGATAGTGCTAAAAAGCTGGCGCTAGATTTGGTTGCCAAACCACAGCAGTCACTGCAATTGTTAAAACAACATTTGGCCCGCCATATTGTTGACCATGTTAAAAAACTAACGTCGGTAGATGTGATGCTAACTGCTGGCAAAGTCAGCAAAGCGCCTGAAATTATGTCGCCAGTTAATTACATCACCCTGAACAACCATCACGATAATGTACTGGTGGTGCGCATTAGTGATGTAGCAGATGACAATATAGCGACTTGGTTAGGTCAAATATTTGAGCTGGCCTCAGACCATCGCTGCATCGTATTAACTTGTGAGCAGTCAGACTTTTTACCTTCGCTAACAGCAAGCAATGTATTGGCGTTACAAGACTTGATTGTCGGCGCAAACGTACCAGTGATAGCAGCAGTTAACGGTAATGCCTGCGGATTAGGTTTATTGCTCAGCCAGTGCTGTGATGCTGCTATTTATCTGGATGACGGTCGTTACAATGCGGTTGGTATCAGCGACAGTGCCGAGTTGTCAAAACTTGCCGTTTCGCTGTTCAGTCAAGCATCAGGTAAACAATTGCTGCTGACTGGCGATGATTATTCAGCGCTTGAATTGGGCAAGACAGTGGCTGCTCAAGTACTGCCCGTGGCTTTGTTGTTGGCTGAAAACTGGGCCAAGTTACCAACCCAAACATTGCTTGAATACAAACAACAAAACGCACAACGAATGCTGCTCCTGTCAAAAGCGGAAAAGTGGAAAGCCTTTTCTGGTGACCGTTCGGTCGCTGTGCCGGGAGACATCGCGCTGGCCTCCACCGTCATTAGCGCAACGGTTGACGCCCAAGGTGTGGTTGTGGTGACCATGGCTGACAAGCAAGCCAAAAACATGTTCTCTGAAGCGTTTGCGCAGGGTTTGACCGAAGTGTTTGAGCATATTGAACAGGCTTCGGCTTACAAAGTCGTGGTTTTAACCGGCTTTGATAACTACTTTGCCTGTGGCGGTACCAAAGAAAGTTTGGTGGCCATTCAACAGGGCAAAGTGAAATTTACCGACACCAAAATCTACCAGCTGACCCTGTCGTGCCAGTTGCCGGTCATCGCCGCCATGCAAGGTCATGGAATTGGTGCGGGTTGGGCGCTTGGCATGTTTGCCGATATTACTTTATACAGTGAGCAGGGCAATTATTTCAGCCCTTACATGAATTACGGCTTTACCCCGGGCGCAGGTGCCACCTTTATCAGTGGTGAAAACATCGGTGTCGATTTGGCCAGAGAGTCATTGTTAACCGCCAACCAATACAGTGGCAGTGAGCTGAAACAACGGGTTTCACTGTTGCCAGTGCTGCCGAGAAAAGACGTGTTGCCAGCAGCCATGGTTATGGCACAAAAAGTGGCCAAATATCCACGTAGCTACTTAATGGCGCTCAAACATCAATGGAGCCAAGCGCTGCAACAGCCATTGTCCCAGACTTACCAGCTTGAGCAGTTGATGCATCAAAAGACCTTCGTCGACCAGCAACAAACGCTGGACCAGATTGAAAGCTTATTTTCTAAGCCCGAAGTGTCTGCACCAGTTACTATTGCAGCCGAACCCGTTGCTGTTGCTGCGGTACTAGAACTGGGCAGTGTGATAGCCAGTTTGCGAGGCCTGCTGGCGCAAGAGTTGCGAATTGACGAGGATGAAGTCGAAGACAATACCCAGTTTGTCGACCTCGGGCTAGATTCTATTTCTGGGGTGACCTGGATGCGCAAAATCAACGATTTGTATCAAACCAATATCGATGCCACCAAAGTTTACAGCTATCCAACGTTGGCGCAAATGAGTCGTTATGTCACTGATTTAGCACAGCCCGTAGACAGCTCGCCAAGCAAACCAACTCAAGCATCAAAAGCGCCGGAACAAAAAGTAGTTGAGACAGCAGCACCTGTGAGGCAGTCACAACCCATTGCCGTGATTGGCATGGCCGGGCAATTTCCGGGTGCTAACGATGTCGATGAATTCTGGCAAAATATCGCCGCAGGCAAAAACAGCATCACCGAGATAAACCCGCTGCGATGGGATATCGAACAGTTCTACCAAAGTGGCGCAGCCGCTGCTGGCAAAACCAACAGCAAATGGTTGGGTCAGTTGCAAGAGATTGACCTGTTTGATCCGCTGTTTTTTAATATTTCGCCCAGAGAAGCGAAAAACATGGATCCGCAGCAGCGGCTGTTCTTGCAAGAAAGCTGGCACACCATTGAAAATGCTGGTTACCAGCCACACAGCCTGTCGGGTGTTAAATGCGGCGTGTTTGTCGGTTGCGCCGGTGGCGATTACCATCAACGTTCAGAACAACACCGATTAAGTGCTCAGGGATTTACAGGAGCTGCCGCCTCTATTTTGGCCGCTCGAATTTCTTACCATTTGAATCTGACTGGCCCTTGTATCTCTATTGACACCGCCTGTTCATCGTCGCTGGTGGCTATTGCCAATGCTTGTGACAGCTTGAACGCAGGTGACAGTGATTTGGCACTGGCCGGTGGCGTTAACGTATTAACCAGCCCGTCGATGCATATCATGTGTTCGCAAACCGGCATGTTGTCGACCGATGGCAAGTGTTATTCATTCGACCACCGCGCCAATGGCTTTGTGCCCGGCGAAGGTGTTGGTGTCATCATGCTTAAACGCTTGAGTGATGCCCAAGATGATAACGACAACATCCTTGGCCTGATTGAAGGCTGGGGCATTAACCAAGATGGCAAAACCAACGGCATTACTGCGCCAAACCCTGAATCACAAGCCGCATTGCAACAGGCGGTTTACGACAAATATCAAATCGACCCGGCGCAAATACAGCTGGTCGAGACCCATGGCACCGGCACCAAACTGGGCGACCCAATTGAAATTGACGGTCTTAAAACCTCGTTTGGTCAATACACCAACAACACCGGTTACTGTGCGCTGGGATCAGTGAAAAGCAATATCGGCCATGGTTTGACCGCAGCGGGTATCAGTGGCGTGATCAAGTTGTTACAGGCCATTAAACATCAGCAATTGCCGCCGACCATTCACTTTGAAAAACTCAACGAACACATTGGTTTATCTGACAGCCCGTTTTATATCAATGACCAGTTGCAACCGTGGACGGTCGACGACAACCAACAACGCCGGGCGGCAATTAGCTCATTTGGCTTTAGCGGCACCAATGCCCATATGGTGATCGCGCAGTATCAAGCGCCTGAGCAAAGCAAACCGCCTCGATTGAGTTTACCAGCTTATCCGTTTGCCAAAAAACGTTTCTGGATTGAAGCCGATAGTGTTAAACCTGCATTAGCCACACCAGCTTTGCATCCTTTATTGCATAGCAACACCTCAGATTTAAACCAACAGCGTTACAGTTCGACTTTTAAGGATGAACGATTGACTGCCGGGGCTTATCTAGAAATGGCTCGCGCCGCCGTGGTGCTGGCCAGCGGTACTAATACAAGTGAAAGACCTCAAGGGACAGTGCTAGAACTGCGCAATACCGTTTGGGGCGAACCAATGGCAGCGAACGGCACCGTTCATATTGCCTTGTTCAGTGGGGCCAACCAAACGGTCGATTTTGAGGCTTATAGTGACAATAGTAGTGACAGTAATAACGAAAATGAAGCTGAAGACGTCGTTCATTATCAAGGGCATGGGGTTTTTGTTTCACCAACCAATCCAGCGACGATTGATTTGACTGGACTGAAACCAATACAGCTGAAGAATGATGATCAAAGCAATGAATATGTGCTGCATCCTATGATGATTAATCAGGCCATCAAGGCTGCTTCTATCAATGTAAGAGAACAGTCGACCCAGCCATATAGTCTAGATGTGTTGCGGGTTTTACGGCCTTGCGCCAAACAAATGTTTGGCGTGATACGTCAAAACGGGGCAAAACTGGATATCGATATTTGTGATTGCTACGGCAATGTTAGCGTGCAAATGCTGGGATTGGCCTTTAAACCGGTTGCAACCAGAAAGCCGCCAACAGCCAAAGTGCAAACCTCTCCTCACTCCTTTGTTCAAAGCAGCACAGTTGAACCCATGATGGCGGTGCCAAACTGGCTGCCAACGCCAGTGACGGCTGAAAACAAGATGAACGAATACCAACGTCATGTGGTGTTGTGTGAATTGCAAAACATCGATAGCGGTGAGGTTGAAGCCTTGATACCGGGCTGTCATTGTCTGACATAAACCTCAGGCCATTACGTTAACCCTAGAAGACGAGATAGATATCAGTCGTGGTGAGATGATAGTTAAACCATCAAAGATACCGCAATCGTCTCACACGATTGTAGCGGATGTGGTGTGGATGTATGAAGACGCCCTAGTGGCTAATCGTGAATACCACATCAAACACGGTAGCAAATTGACC
>JABSOG010000670.1 GCA_013216025.1 Algicola sp.
CGACCATATCGAGATGCTGCCCCGGTTTTAACAGCTCGCCAGATATCAGCGGGGTTTTGCTCAACGTTGCACAGCTGATTATATCGGCTTTGTCGATACCTTCGGCAATGGAGTCAACCACGGTGACGGTAAACGACTCGCCTGCCAACTCAGCTTTAACGGCATTGGCTTTTATCGGCGAACGGCCCCAAACATAAACGTGCTCGATGGGGCGCACGGTGGCATGGGCTTTAATCAACATTGGCGACAGTGCGCCAGTGCCAATCATAAACAACGACTTGCTGTTTTGTCGTGACAAAAAGCTAGAGGCCAGCGCTGAAGTGGCAGCAGTGCGAAAGGCGGTCAGTGATTTGGCATCCATCAATGACTTGCAATAACCTTTGTGGGCATCAAACAGCAGGTAAAGTCCTTGAATAGACGGTAGCTGATATTTACCGTTGTTTGGCGATACGGTGACCATTTTAACACCCAAGTCTTTGCCGGGTTCCCAGGCGGGCATCAACAAAAGGGTTGAATCTTCTTGTTCTGGCGGATTGGCGTAGTCGTGATGATGGCGCATGGGCACTTCAACTGATGAGTCGGCAAAGGCCAGTTTTAACCGTGAGATCAGCTCGGGAAAATCAAAATGTTGCTCGATGGTGTGTTTGTCAATAAATTGCATGGGTTGCCTTATCACGGATGCTGAAAATAATGGCTAGATTAGCATATGTTTATTTTGTATACAATAATTTGTTTTCAAGGTTAGACAGGGAAAGCTGATTATGGTCAAATTGCGCCACTTTTGATCACAGGCTGTTTATTTTCAATGAAATCTCAATCTCTAACCCAAGCTAAATCGCATGTCAGCATTGGTTTGCTTAACCCCAAATCTCCCGAAAATGTCGGTTCTGTGATGCGTGCCGTTGGCTGTTATCAGGCCAACGCGGTATTTTACACCGGCAAACGTTATGACCGAGCGGTGAAATATCAAACCGACACCAAAAATGTTGAACTCAAAGTGCCTTTAACGGCGGTTGAGTGTTTGATTGAAAGTGTGCCTGAGAATACCAAGATTGTCTGCGTGGAATTGGTCGAAGGGGCGACGTCATTGCCTGAATATCAGCATCCTGATCGGGCGTTTTATATTCTGGGTCCAGAAGATGGTAGCCTGAGTCAAGCGATTGTCGATAAGGCCGATGATGTGGTGTATATCCCCACTGTGGGGTGTATGAATTTGGCCGCGACGGTGAATGTTTTACTTTACGACCGTCTGGCCAAATCTACGTTGAGCAATGCGGGTGACGCGTTAATTCGTCAAAGCCGTGACTGCAATAACAACGTCAGCGTCAAATCGGCTTAAAGCTGACCAAAACAAACTGCGGCGGCTGCAATGGTTTTTTCTATCTGTTCATCGCTGTGCGCGGTTGAGACAAATCCAGTTTCAAACGCCGATGGGGCCAAATATACGCCTTTGCCGAGCATTAGGTGGAAGAACTTTTTGAAGCGTTCACCGTCGCATGCAGTCGCTTGGGCAAAGCTGGTGACTTGGCTTTGGTCGGTGAAGAAGAATCCGAACATGCCGCCAACATAGTTGGTTGTCATTGGAATGCCTGCGGTTTTGGCCGCGTCAGTAAATCCTTCGCACAGTCTTTTTGACTTCGCGGTCAGCGCATCATGAACACCCGGTTGTGAAACGCCTTCGAGTGACGCAAGACCTGCTGCCATGGCAACTGGATTGCCCGACAAAGTACCAGCCTGATAGACGCCGCCATTGGGTGCAATGTGGTCCATTATGGCTTGTTTGCCACCAAATGCACCAACTGGCATTCCGCCGCCGATGACTTTGCCCAAGGTAGTCAAATCAGGTGTGATGCCATAGTGCTGTTGTGCACCGCCAAGTGCAACCCTGAAACCTGTCATCACTTCGTCGAAGATCAATACTGATTTGTACTGGTCGCATACTGCGCGCAAACCTTCAAGAAACCCTTCAACCGGTGGGATGCAGTTCATGTTGCCTGCTACTGGCTCGGTAATGATACAGGCAATTTGGTCGCCATATTTTTCAAAAATGGCTTTCACTTCGTCCAAATTGTTGAAGGACACGGTTAAGGTGTGCTGGGCCAAATCTGCCGGAATACCCGGTGAGTTGGGTACACCCATGGTCAATGCGCCTGAGCCTGCTTTAACCAACAATGAATCGGCGTGACCGTGGTAGCAGCCTTCAAACTTGAGAATTTTGTCACGGCCGGTATAACCTCGGGCCAAACGGATGGCACTCATGGTGGCTTCGGTGCCAGAGGAGACCATGCGAACCTGATCCATTGAAGGGACCAGTTCGATGACTTTTTCGGCCATTTTTACTTCTATAGCCGTTGGGGCGCCAAAGCTTAAACCGTTTTGAATGACGTTTTGTACGGCTTCGCGGATGGCCGGATGGTTATGGCCGAGTATCATCGGTCCCCACGAGCCTACGTAATCGATGTAATCGTTGCCGTCGGCATCGGTAATGACGGCGCCATCGGCTTTGTCTATAAATAGTGGCGTGCCACCAACACCGTTAAATGCACGGACGGGTGAGTTGACTCCGCCGGGAATGACTTTGGCGGCCTGTTCAAATAATGCTGCGGATTGTGTCATGGTATTCTCTTTGTGTTGTAGGAACGAGCTCCAGCTCGTGATGAATTGGCGGAGCCAATTCCAACCTGTTGATGTTAGATCATGGGATCATTGGTTTGGGAGCCATCGCTCTTCGACCAAAATCGCGAGCTGGAGCTCGCTCCTACCAGACTGGTATTTAATCTTGGTGTTTGGTGCTGTACCAAGGGACTTGTGATTCATATTTGTCGACAATATTCTCTACCCCAAGTGTCAGGGCAAACAAGGCCATGCGCACCAATACCCCGTTGTCGGCCTGACGGAATATCGCCAGATTGGGGTTGGCGTTCATGTCGTTGTCGAGTTCGTTGGCCTCTGCGCGGGAATCCCGGGGCAGGGGGTGCATGATCACGGTGTTGGATTTGCAATGTTCGGTGTAAATTTTTTGGTTAAGACGGAAGCGACCACGGTATTGGTTGGCTTCTTCTTTATTGTCAAAGCGCTCTTCTTGAACACGGGTCTGGTAGACAATATCGGCGTTAAGGTTACCCTGTAAATCATCACTGATGGTGAGCTTATGTCCGGCATTATCTATAACAGACAAAATCGAATCTGGCAAAGCCAAAGCCTTGGGTGAGACTAGGGTGAAATGGATATTGTTATACAGGCTGAGCAGTTTCGACAGCGAATGTACGGTTCGGCCATATTTCAAATCACCCATAAGGGTGATATCAAGGCCATCGATTTTGTTGCCACTGTGGAGCAATTCTTTTTCGATGGTAAACAGGTCAAGCAGCGCCTGAGTGGGGTGTTCGTTGGCACCGTCGCCGCCGTTTAACACCGGCACTCGGCTGCCTTTGGCAAAATTGGCGACCGAACCTGCCTCAGGGTGGCGCATGGCGATGACATCAGAATAGCTGCTAATGATGCGGGCGGTGTCAAATAACGATTCGCCTTTTGACAGTGCCGATGACCCCATGCCAGTGGTTTCTCTGACTTCTCCGCCGAGCAAATTGAAGGCACAGCCAAAGCTGACGCGGGTTCGGGTGCTGGGTTCAAAAAACAGGTTACCGAGGATCGCGCCTTCGAGCACTGAAGTACGTTTTTGGCGCTTGGCGTAAGGGGCCATTTTGTCGGCGATGGTAAAGATGTGTTCAATGGATTGACGGTCAAATTGATTCACCGACAGAATATGCTGACCTTTAAACTGGCTCATGGATTTTGCCCTGATTTTACGGTTAAACGAACGCCGCACAATATAGCAGAATAAGGTTGTTTTACCTACCGTCTATCAATAAAATATATGGGTGATGCAACGGCTCTATTGCGCTGGTTTGAGTGCGCAGTTTTGTTAATCGTTGTCAATAAAATTAATTAAAAACAGGTGCTTAGATGCAAGAAAAGAAAAGAAAACTGTGTTACTACGGTGATTACCTACACCTTGACAAAATGCTGTCTGCGCAACAACCCGAAAGCCGCCATTATGGGCCAGAGGCGCACGACGAAACCTTGTTCATCATCACCCATCAGACCTATGAGTTGTGGTTTAAGCAGATTTTACATGAAGTTAAATCGATCATAGACATTTTTAGCGGCGAAACGGTTAAAGATCAGTATTTGACCACCGTGGAACACCGCTTGAGCCGGGTGACGGTCATTCAAAATTTGCTGAACCAGCAAATCGAAGTGATTGAAACTATGACCCCTCAAGACTTTATGGAATTCAGGGATTTCTTGGTACCGGCATCGGGTTTTCAGAGTATTCAGTTTAAGATGATGGAAATTTCTTTGGGTCTCAAAAGCGAGTATCGCATTGATTTTGATAAAGAGTCGTTTTACGTTCGTTTAAATAAACCCGATCAGGATTTTTTACGTGGGTTTGAAGAGCGTTCCAGCTTGTTTGAGTTGGTGGATGAGTGGTTGGGCAGAATGCCATTTTTGGAGTTTGGTGATTTTAAATTTTGGGCGCTGTATAAAGAGGCGACCGACAAGATGCTTAAAAAAGATATTGCTATCGTGAAAAGCATCGAAAATATCACTGAACACGATAAAGAGGTGCAGTTAAAGGATATTGAAGCGACACGACAGAAGTACGCCGCGTTGATTGATGCCGACAAGTACGAAAAGTTGCGAGAGGAAGGTTCTTTCAGAATGTCACGCAATGGCATGTTGGGGGCTTTGTTTATTAACCTTTATCAACATGAGCCAGTATTCAGTTTACCGTTTCAAATTTTGCGCCGTTTGATGGACATTGATGAGTTGCTGACGATTTGGCGTTACAAACATGCGGTGATGGTACAACGAATGTTGGGCAG
>JABSOG010000671.1 GCA_013216025.1 Algicola sp.
CAATGAATTGCCACCGACATCAAAAAAGTTGTCGTTGGTGCCAACTTTGTTCAGCTTAAGCAGGTCTTGCCAAATATCACACAACTGCGCTTCAAGCCCGGCCTGTGGCGCCACATAGTTATCGGCAATTTGTCCGGTGATGTCGACTTTGGGCAAGGCTTTGATGTCGATTTTACCCGCCGCGTTAAGCGGCATTTCGTCGAGAATAACAAAAGCGGTGGGGATCATATGCTCGGGCAGCATCGGCAGTAATTGCTCGCGTACGGTTGCCACTATTTTGCTTTGGGTTGAAAACGCCAACGTGGGGATCACCGTGAAATACGCCACCAATTGGGTTTGAGCTGTGCCCTTATTTGCAGAGAGCCGTGTATTGGGCAGTACCACCACACTGGAATCGACGCAGGTCAGCTGCGCCATTTGTTGTTCGATTTCGCTCAACTCAACCCTAAATCCACGAATTTTGACCTGAGAGTCGACCCGGCCGATATATTCGAGGTTGCCGCTGGGTTCGAATCGCACTAAGTCACCGGTTTTATATAAACGGCCAGCGCCAAATGGGTTTTCGATAAAACGCTCAGTCGTCAATTCGCTTTGGTTGAGGTAACCTCGGGCTACGCAGTCGCCACTGATACACAACTCTCCCACCGTGCCATATACCGACAAATTGCCACTGTAATCAACCACATAAATGTTAGCGTTTTCTGCAGCTTTACCAATGTGACTGCCGTAAGCTGTCGTCACCAGTGCCCAAGTGGCGTTGATGGTGGTTTCGCTGGGGCCGTAAGCGTTGACGGCTTTGGTGTTGTGGGTGTGGCAGTAATGGTTGAGTTTTTGCCACAAGGTTTCAGATACTCTGTCGCCGCTGCTGATCAGCGCCACCGAATACTCATCAAGTTCTTGAGCACGTAACAGGTGCAGCATATTTTCGACTTGCGCGGGCACGCTGTTGAACACTCTGATCTCGTGGGTTTGCAACAGTTGCAGCAAGGCTTGCGGGTCTTTGCTTTGCTCAAGCGTGGGCACCACCAAAGTGGCCCCGCGCGCGAGTGCCACCAACCCTTTGAGCGAGGCATCAAACACATAGGCCGAGGTCATCAGCCAGGCGTTTAACCTGCCAATAGACAGGGCATCGATTTGGTCGATAAAAGCCCGCGAGAAACTGTTCAAATTGGCGTGTTCAACCATCACGCCTTTGGGCTGTCCGGTAGTGCCTGAGGTGTAAATCATATAAGCGAGATCGTTGACCGAGCGCTGCTTTTTCAGGTTAAGGTTTTCGTCAGAATAGCTTTGTAATTGCTGTTGTAACGTCTCACTTTTAAGGTTTAACACTCTGAGTTTATCGTCTGGCCAATCTTTTTGGTTTAATGCTCTACGACATAATAACAAGGTCATGCCACTGTCCCACACCATGTGGGCGAGGCGTTTTTGCGGATAATCTGGAAGCATCGGCACATAAGCACCACCGGCTTTTAACACCGCCAATATCGCCACAACCAAATCGATTGAACGTTCGAGGCACAAACCAACGAGGGTTTCGGGGCCTACGCCGAGTTCAACCAAATAATGAGCCAATTGGTTGACCTTACGATTGAGCAGGTCGTAACTGAGCCGTTCGCCGTCACAAATCAGTGCGACACAATGGGGGCTGAGTTTGGCTTGATGTTCAAACATCTGATCAATGAACCCGCCCGGGCTCTTTACTTGCTGAGGGCTCCTGCTTTGTACCTTCTGACCGCCATGTTCAAGCAATTGCTGCATTTGCGTATCGCTGAGCAATGGCAATTGGGCGATGGTCGCTTTGGGATTATTGATGATACCACCCAGTAACACTAAAAAGTGTTCGCTCATTTGTTCAATAGTGGTCAATTCAAATAAGTCGGTGTTGTACAGCAAATTAAAAAACACGCCGCTTTCATTCACTTTGGCGAATAACGCCAAATCATGTTTGGCGGGTACTTCAAAACCATTAAGCGGGGTCATGGTAAATGGCAATTCGCTATCATCAGCCCCTTGCAAGTTCAGGCTGTCGTGGGCGTCCATCGAAAAGCTGATTTGATACAGCGCCCCATGGCTGATGCTGCGCCGTGGGCTGAGTCGGTCGACCAAGTGTTCGAACGACACATCTTGATTGGCCTGTGCGTCGAGATTAACTTGTTTGACCCGCGCCAAAAACTGCTCAAAGGTGAGGCTTTCATGCTTTTCATTAACGGTTGAACAATCGACCCGCAACACCAATGTATTGACGAAAAAACCGACCAAGGGTTCAAGGTCTTGATGCAATCGATTGGCCACCGGCGTGCCAATCACCACATCGGGGTTATTGCCGTATCGGGCCAGCAACAATGCAAAAGCACTGTGCAGCAACATAAACAAGGTGACGTTCTCGCCCTGTTCTTGCTGATTCTGCACCAATTGTTCGAGTGCCTTTGAGCTGATTTGTTCGCTTGAGAATTGATGTACAGCCCCGTTAAAGGTTTGCTGTTTGGGCCTGGGACTGTCGAGCGGCACACTGTGCACCATGGGTAAGTCGGCCAGTTGCTTTTGCCAGTATGTCAGTTGCGATTCAAGCACTTCGCCGGTTAAATAATCGCGTTGCCACTGGGCATAATCGGCGTATTCGACTTTTAACGGTGGCAATGGGTCTGGTTTGCTGACTAAAATAGCCTGATATTGCGTAACGAATTCACGTAATAAAATGCCCATAGACCAGCCATCGCAGGCAATGTGATGGAGGGTGAACAGCAAAACACCCTCATTTTGCATCTGCGCTATATAGCTGGCTCGCAACATTAAGTCTGCGTTTAAATCAAAAGGTTTACGGGCCTCTTGGTTCATCATCGTCTCAACATCATTGGTCTGCTCGATCGAATGAATGGTGAAATCTTTTGAGCTGCTTTTGAACATCAAATCGGAGTCTGAATTAGCAAACACACTTCGAAGCGGTTGATGACGTTTAATGATGCGGGCGAATGCTTGGTTGGCGATATCAAGGTCAAAGTCGCCTTTAATCTGCATTGCCCCAGGCATATTGTACTGTGGGCTGCCGCCTTCTAGCTGGTCGATAAACCACAATCGCTGCTGGGCAAACGAGGCTGGCAACAGGTCTTTAGGTGTTTTGGCCAGCTTAGTGATCGGCGGGCGTTTGTTGACCTGTGCTTGCTGAGAGTCTTGTTGTGAATTTTGATCTATCAATTGGGCCATTTGCGCCAATCGTCCGGCAGCAAAAATATCGCGGATCATTAGCTCAACATCAAACAGTTCGCGCACTTGCGCTATCAACCGAATCGCCAACAATGAATGACCACCAAGGGCAAAAAAGTTGGCGTTTGCGCTGATTTTATCTTGTGATAATTGCAGTAAACCCGCCCAAATGCCCGCCAATGCAGTCTCGGTGCCAGACTCGGGCGCGACAAACTCATCAAGCGGTGCTTGATTTAGAGGCATGGGCAATGCTTTTTTGTCGATTTTACCATTGACCGTCAACGGCATTTGTTCAATCACCACAATCGCCGCAGGCACCATGTATTCAGGTAATACGGTTTGCAATTGATGGTGCCAATCGGCTTGGGTGTCTTGCTTGCTAGTGATGCTGCTTGTAACGCTCTTTACAACGTAAGCAACTAACTGTTTTTGACCTGGTTCGTCTTCTCGCACCATCACAGTAGCAGCGTCGACACCGGGTAATTTGAGCAGTTGCAGTTCGACTTCGCCGGGTTCGATTCTAAACCCTCGTATTTTCACTTGAGTGTCGGCTCTACCAATAAACACAATATGACCATCATTCAAACAACTGACCAAATCGCCGGTTTTGTAGAGTCTGCCTAGCCGTTGGTGCTCAATAAAGCTCTGAGCCGACAACCCAGGTTCTTCGAGATAACCTCGGGCTACGCCAGCGCCGCCCACATACAATTCGCCAATGGCTCTATTTGGTAGCGCCTGTAAATTGGCGTCGAGCACATAACAGCTCGAACCGTTAATGGCCTTGCCGATGGGGTAACAATCAGCGGTTTGTTTAATCTCAAAAAAGCTGCTGAACGTGGTGTTTTCAGTGGGGCCATAAACGTGTACCAAGTGGCTGGGTTTGTCGCTTTTAATCACTCGGGTGACGCTGTTTTCGTCTATCAGCTCGCCGCCAAACAGTAGGTAATTAAGGCTGAAAAAACAGTCGGGTTGTAATAACGATAATTGATTGAACAAGGCGGTGGTGATGAATAAAACCGTGATATTTTCGCTATGTAAAGTGGCTTTTAACCGAGTGGCATTGAGCAAAATCTCTTTATCGAGATAATACAATCTTGCGCCATTACACAGTGCCCCCCAAATTTCAAAAGTCGCGGCGTCGAAGGCACAGCTAGCCGCTTGGGCAATCGTTTGTTTTGACTTTTGTTCCTGCCCAGAGAGAATGACATAATCAGGTTCTTTAACCAGCCTCACCACATTTTGGTGTTCGACCATTACCCCTTTGGGTTTGCCGGTAGAACCTGAGGTAAAAATCACGTATGCCAGCGCATTGGCGGTTATTGACAAATTCAAATTGGTGTTGCTGTGGGCTTCAATAACCCTTTTAACCTTGGCGTCATCGAGTGGCAGGGTTGGCGTGGTAAACAATTGGCTGAGTTTTTTATCGGTCAGAATCAGCCCAATGTTGCCCGTCTCGACCATTTGCGTCAACCGGCTTTGCGGCACTTCGGAGTCAAGCGGCACATACGCCCCACCCGCTTTTAAAATTGCCAGCAAACAAACAATCATTTGGCTGCTTCGTGGTAAACACACCCCAACTAAAGATTCGTTGCCAATGCCTTGATCGCGCAAGTAAGCGGCCAGTTGGTTGGCTTGTTGATTTAGCGCTAGGTAGTGGGTTTGTTCGCGGTGATAGTCCAGCGCTATG
>JABSOG010000672.1 GCA_013216025.1 Algicola sp.
GTTATGGCATCTCACGGTCACTTGCCGGGCGTCACGGCCAGGCGGTATCCTTATCAACTCGAGGGGGTGGCATTTTTGGCTGCCAATGGCCGGGGTTTGCTGGCCGATGACATGGGATTGGGCAAAACCTTGCAAGCCATTGCCGGGGCGATGTGGCTGACCCATAACAGTGGCGCCAAAAAGGTGCTGATTGTCTGTCCGGCATCGCTTAAACATCAATGGGCACGAGAAATTGAAAAATTTACCGGCCAATCATCACAGATCATTCAAGGCGGACCAGCCAAACGTCACACTCAATACAAACAAGACAAAACCTTTTTTATCGTCAACTATGAATTGGTATTGCGCGATCTTAGCGTCATCAACACCGAGCTGGCACCCGATTTGATGATCCTGGACGAAGCCCAACGAATTAAAAACTGGCGAACCAAAATCGCCACAGCTATCAAGCTGGTGCACAGTCAATACGCATTTGTACTGACTGGCACGCCACTAGAAAACCGGCTCGAAGATTTGTATTCACTAATGCAGGTGGTCAGTCAGGATGTGCTCGGACCTTTATGGCGCTATTTGAGCGATTATCATATTTTGGATGAAAGCGGCAAAATTCAGGGTTACCGTAATTTGTCACATTTGCGCCAACGTATCGGTAAATCGATGATGCGCCGCAACCGTACCATAGTGGCCGACCAACTACCGGGCAGAACCACGCTTCGCCTTGATGTATTGATGTCGAAAAAACAAATCGAACTGCACGACAGTGCCATCAGCACTGCGGGCCATATTGCCAATATCGCCAAAGCCCGGCCATTAACCCCTTCTGAAAGAAACCGTCTGATGGCCTCGTTGCAACAAGCGCGCATGGCCTGTGATGCCGCCGGACTGGTCGATAAAAAAACCAAAGGTTCACCCAAGTTGAACGAACTCAAAACACTGGTTGAAGACTTGTGTATTGATAGTGGCCGTAAAATGGTGGTGTTTTCTCAGTGGCGCACCATGACCATCATGATTGAAGACATGTTGCGCCGTATGGGCGTGGGTTGTGTGCACCTGCATGGCGGTGTACCTACTGCCAATCGTGGCCAGTTGATGGATGATTTCGCCGCTGATGATTCGATTCGGGTATTTGTTTCTACCGATGCCGGTGGTTCGGGTTTAAACCTGCAAACTGCTTCGGTGCTGGTCAATATGGATATTCCGTGGAATCCGGCGGTACTAGAACAGCGTAATGCCCGGATACATCGTTTAGGGCAAACCAACAAAGTCCAGATTATTTTGATGATTGCCGAGCACTCTTATGAGCAACGGGTGTTTCAGTTGGTCAACAACAAGCAAGATTTGTTCGACAACGTGGTAGACCCTGAAGGCACTGAAGATGTGGTCGGCATTTCGAAGAAAACCCTCACTGAAGTGGTCGATGACCTAGCCAAAGAGGCCAAATCCGCTGATGAATCGGTCGAGACCACACAAGAATTACCAGCTGTAGATATGCCTGAATTAGCACAGCAGATTGATGTGAAACAGGCCATCAGTCTTGAACCAATAAAAAGTCCTGAACCTGCAAGTAGCTTTGAATTGCCACCGCAATTACAGTCAGACGATGACAACGAAATCAAACAAGCTTTGATGCATATTGGACAACAATTTGACGGCAGAATTGAGCAGATACTCGCCAAGGGGGGCGGTTTGTTGATCATTTTAAGCGAGATTGACTCAACCGATCATGATTTTCTCGATTCGCTGAAGCTGTCGGTCCCAGCGGCGATTGTTGATGTCAAAACCCTGCGTCAACTGCAACAAATGGGTGTTGACCCGTTAAGTTCTGACAGTCAAACCATCGACTTGCCGCCACCGGTTTATGAACGCATCAGTCCGTGGGTTTTGCAGGCAAACGAGAAGCTGGCCGCAGCCCAAGTCTTGCTAGAACAAAAGAGCACAGTCGCGGTGATGGAACTGCTCTGTTCAGCCATTGCGTCGATGTTGACTGAGATTGCCCAATTAACGCAGATGATGCCCATCGACCAGGTGCCAGTATGGTTGTATGCCGAGGCAATTCCAGAGAATTTACTGACAGCAGAACAAGCTTATACTGTCAGCCGGGTGGTCGGTTTGCGGTTAGCTAGTGCCATCCCCAGCAATCTGTTATGTCAGTGTTTTGACGATACGCGGGATTTGATTGAAACATTAGAATAGAAAAAGATGCGCAGCAGATTTATTTAGATCTGGTTCATATGATTGTAAAGCTCGCCAGAGCCCCAATTAAATACAGCGCAATCTTCTTTATTAATAGCCCTTGGGATATGAAAACCTTCACCCGGTAAAGAGGTGGCCAACATTGGCAGATTTTTTTCTATCGCGTGATGCACTTCTTGGTGAATAAAGGGGCTAGAACGATGATGGTCACCCGTGACAAACAAAACCGCATCACAACCTGCCATCACATCGACTATTTCCCAGTCCATCGCAGCCGATCCCGACTGTGTGTCATCATGGTCAACAAAAACCAGCTTGTTATCAATGCGCTCTTTATTATCGTTGATCATCTTTTTGACCGCTTGTGATACTTTGATGTCGTTATAGTTGTGTGAAATGAAAATACTTTTTGCCATTATTTTTTTTCCTATTGGTGAGTCGAGACTCCGATGGGCAATTTTTAGATTGTAAACCAGTGAATTAAGAATGTGAATTCTAAAACAGTGGATAAAGAGGTTCTGTAGGTTATCTCTGGTTTTTTGTAAGATATATCGCAAAAATATGGGGAGAATGACACAAAGGTAAGGGGAGATTGACGCAAAGGCGGGAAACCAAGGCTTGCCTAAATCCCTATAGGCACGCCAACTTTAAAGCGGATTAACAGCGCTCTAGCACTCGTTCATGCGAGTATAAAGGTCGCCAGATTCCCAGTTGTGCTTGGTGCAGTTTTCATTGACTAGTGACTGCGGGATAGCAGAATCTTCACCAGGTAAGCAAGTAACCATGATTGGAATGTGTTTGCCAGCGGCGTGCTGTGCTTCAACATTCAACCATGGGCTGTTGTGGTGCTGGTCGCCTAAAACAAACAAGGCGGCATCGCAATTTTCCATGGTGTGTTCAACTTCCCAGTTAACGGCAGTTGGTCCGTTATAGGAAACGTCATTTTCGACGAAAGTCAAATAGCCATCAATATCATTCTTATGCTGCATCACCATGTTTTTAACAACTTGAGCTACTTCACGATCATTAAAGTCATACGAAACAAAAATATTCTTAGCCATTACTATTCTCCGGTTTATACTCTGCGTATTTGATTTGGGGTTTATTTGAGTGCGCATATTCTACATCACAGACCGGGACCCGGCAGTAGCGAAAGTCTGAATATTTGCGGGTAATGTCTCAAAATAAAGGGAGAAATTGCTGATACGGCTAAACAGACACGCATCAAAAAACCGCCCGATAGCCACCAATTGGCAACTAACGACCGGTAGAGGTTAAGATTGAATACACGAGCTTTTTGCCACCGCGTGGCACTAAATAAAGGGGCTAGGCAGGTTTATTTAGACAAGCAATGATTTCGTTGGCATTCCAGCCAACCTTGACGCAGTTGGTGTTGGCCAACAAGTCAGGTGTACCCGCGTTGGTTTGTGGCAGTTGAGTCAACAGTATCGAGAGCCCTTTTGACAATGCGCACTCAACCTCATGCTCAAGCCAGGGGCTGTTGTGTGGATTTTCACCCAAAATAAACAAAGCCGCATCACATTCATCCATCAAACGAGCCACTTCCCAAGTAATGGCAGAGGGACCATTGTAGGATACATCGTCAATCACAAAAACGACTAACCCATCTAAATGTGTCAGTATTTTTTGCATCATGCACTGAACCAATTCATTGACGATCCGATCACTAAAGTTGTAAGAAATAAAGATTTTTTGCGCCATTTTAACCCTCCTAGCTTGTAGTTTGTGAAACAATAATCAGTCAAAAAACGCCCTAATTGAATATATATTACACAATACGACGCAAATGAGTAGGTTCATAAAGCGATAATTCGCAGGGACATTTAAGCTTTTTACAGTCCCTTTAAAACCGAATTAAATATAACTTTTTATTGTTATATTTCAAAAGGTTAAAACGGGTTCGGTGTCCCTTATGGTTTGAGTGACAAGCTGAAAAGTGGATTGTTTTTCGATTTACTATCGACATTACGCGACTTAACCATTCAATACCTACGCAAAAAAGACTTTGTCTTGTATAGTGTCAATACCAATAAAAATAAGTCTACCTGATGATAAAAACCTCCCTTTTCACCCTATTCGTTATTTTCTCACTCACCGGCTGTGGATCCGAAAAAACCCCCGTTGATAAAACCCCCGCCAGCAAAACAAGCAGTGCACCAAAAACACCAAGTAAAATCGCCACTCAAGCCCGAAGCTGGGCGCAGATAAAACAAAGTGGCGTACTCAAAGCACTAAAGCTGCACTGGGAAGCACAAAGCAGCCTGCCCCGTAGCGGGGCCACCAGCGCGTTTCATGTCGATTTGTTAACTGAATTTGCCCGCCAACACCAGCTGCGCATTCAATGGCATAAAGTAGACAACCTCAATCAAATGTTCGAACAGTTGGCACAATTTAAAGCCGACATCATTCCCCGCCATTTAAGCATTACTGACAAAAGACAATCACGCATGAGCTTCACCTTGCCGCTGGCTCAAGACGAAGAAGTACTCATCGGCAAAAAAGGCATGTCGCCACCCGACCCAAAAACCGCCATCACAGTTGCGGTGCCTGAATATACGGCTTATATCGATACGTTAAAAAAACACTACCCAAAATTGCAGATCATTGCCCTTAAAGACTCGCTAAACTGGTAAGATACCGCCGATGCCTTGGCTGAAGAAAAAATTCAATAC
>JABSOG010000673.1 GCA_013216025.1 Algicola sp.
AAGAAGAGTTTTCGGTGCCAGGTAATCCAGAGGGTGAATATCTGGTGGCTTTTGATCCACTAGACGGTTCGTCCAACATCGACATCAACTCTTTGATTGGCACCATTTTCTCAATAATGAAAGCACCTGTCGGCGCTTCACCTGACGATCAAGACATGTTTTTGCAACCGGGTACTCAACAGGTTTGTGCTGGTTATGTTTTGTATGGCCCCTCTACCATGTTGTGTATGACCACAGGCAAGGGCGTGCGTATGTTCACCCTCGACAAAACTCACGGCGGTTTTTTGCTGACCGAAGACAAAGTCAGTATTCCACCAGCAACCAAAGAGTTTGCCATTAATATGTCAAACCAACGATTTTGGGAAGCACCGATGCAGCGTTATATCGACGACTTGCTAAAGGGTGAAGAAGGCAAGCGTGAAAAGCGCTTTAACATGCGCTGGATAGCGGCAATGGTCGGCGATGTACACCGCTTGTTGTGCCGTGGTGGTATCTTTATGTACCCCACTGACATAAAAAACAAGAAACAACCGTTCAAACTGCGTTTATTATACGAAGCCAACCCAATGAGCTTTTTGGTTGAGCAAGCCGGTGGTGTTTCATCGACCGGTTATGAACGCATTATGACCATTGCGCCCAACAACATTCACCAACGGGTGGC
Organism: Algicola sp.; assembly: GCA_013216025.1. Taxonomy (GTDB): domain Bacteria; phylum Pseudomonadota; class Gammaproteobacteria; order Enterobacterales; family Alteromonadaceae; genus JABSOG01. The sequence goes on from JABSOG010000673.1 coordinate 662, forward strand.
TGTGATCATGGGTTCAAAAGATGAGGTTGAAACCTGCTTGGATTATCACAAGTAGGTTGCTAGTCAAAATAATCACTTTATACTACTTGCATATTTTTTCGTAACAGACTTAAAGGACTGTACAATGAGCTTAAACGATGTACCTGCAGGCAACAACTTGCCAGATGAAATCAATGTTATCATCGAGATCCCTGCCAACGCTGATCCCATCAAATACGAAGTAGACAAAGACTCGGGCGCGATTTTCGTTGACCGTTTCATGTCCACGCCAATGTTTTACCCTTGCAACTACGGTTATGTTAACCACACTTTGTCTCCAGACGGTGACGCAGTAGACGTATTGGTCCCTACACCATATCCATTGTTGGCAGGTTCGGTTATCAAATGTCGCCCTGTTGGCGTTTTGAAAATGACTGACGAGTCTGGCGAAGATGCAAAAATCGTTGCGGTTCCAGTAAGCAAGTTGACCAAAATCTATGATGACGTAAGAGACGTTGAAGATTTGCCAGAACTGCTGAAAAACCAAATCAAGCACTTCTTTGAGCGTTACAAAGAACTTGAAGCGGGCAAGTGGGTTAAAGTTGAAGGATGGGCAGATGCGGCTGCGGCCAAAGCTGAGATTGTTGCTGCTTTTGAAGCGGCGAAGAAATAGTTTTTCGCTAGGCAATAAAAAGGGCCTTAATGGCCCTTTTTTATTGCCTAGCGAAAAACTTAGCCCTTATTATGCTGCTCTAAAAGGAAAGGTTCTAACTCATGCGGTGGAATGGGTTTGCAATACATGAACCCCTGAGCTTCTTCGCAACCCAGCTTTTTCAATATCTCTTCTTGTGCCGGTTCTTCAATGCCTTCGGCAATGGTATGCAAATTCAGCTTTTGGCCGAGGTTGATAATGGTTTCGGCCAATATCGCCCCACTTTGCTTGTAAATGTCTTTAACAAAAGCCCTGTCAACCTTGATTCGGTCAAGCGGCAACTGTTGCAAATAACTTAATGACGAGAACCCGGTACCAAAATCATCAATCGCAATGGCGATACCGTAACTCTTCAGTTCAGTCAAAGTATCAATCACCATTTGTGGTTCGTCCATTACCACGCTTTCGGTGATCTCCAACTCTATCCGGTTCATGTCAATTTTATACTTATTGATGGTTTTAACCACCCCGTCGGCAAAACCTGGACTTCTGAACTGCGGCATCGACACATTCACCGCCACACGCATATGGTTCAAACCCAAATCATCGAGTCTGGTCAGTTGAATACAGGCCTGTTCGAGTACCCAGTCACCAATATCGACGATCAACCCGGAATATTCTGCCAACGGCACAAATACCGCAGGAGAAATATAAGAACCATCCTCTGTAGGCCAGCGTAACAACGCTTCCATAGCGATAAACTTGTCAGTTACGAGACTGATTTGAGGTTGGAACCAAACCTGTAATTTGCGCTCGGCAAAATCAGCTCGCAACTGCCTGATCATACCCAAACGCCAGGTGGTTTGTTCTTCCATCTCTGGCTGATAATATTCAAACTTGGCGGCAACGCTGTTTTTGGCTTTATTCAATGCGATAAAGGTTTGCTTCATCACCGACAGGCCGTTTCTGGCCGATGGACGTTTTTGACTGAACCCTATGGTGGCATTAATTGGAATAGAATGATCCCCCGCCTTAAACGGTTTTTCAAACAAGGCCAAAATTCGGGTTTCATTGACGGTATCTGCATTACCCACAATACCAAATACATCTGCGCCGGTACGAGCGAGAATACAATGCTCAGACAATTCAGCGGTCAGTCGTTTAGCAACCGACAATAACAACAGGTTGCCAGTGTCTTGACCTAGGCCATCATTGACATCAGAAAAGTGGTCGATATCTACCAAGGCAATGGTGTCGCCCTCTACATCGCCTTTGACATAATTATCAAGAATATTAATAAATTCAGTGCGGTTGGGTAATTTGGTCAGCCAATCCCGATAGGCCGCAACTCTTAATTGTTGGAACAGGTTGACGTTTTCATAACCGATTGAAATGCTACTGAGAAAGACTTCAATCAACTGACGGTCGACATCACTGAGCAGTTTGCCCGACTCAATATAAACCGCAGCGTGACTTTCGCCGCTGCTTAAATACAGTACAGTGTCAATTTCGGTAAAAATATGGCCTTCGTGTTTTAAACACTCAGCAATTTGATTGATGATCCGCGCATTGTCGACGTTCTCAAGCTTGCGGTTAATGTAGTTGGCATATTGTCCTGCCGCCCCTAACACATAAACACTGTCTGGGTCACTATCATCTATATTGACACCAGCTTTGGCACACAATACCCCTTCAGGGTTGAGGCCAAGCAAGGAAGAAATCTGGGTAACGACGCCTTCGGCAAACTCCATAATCGAATGGTGTTCGAGAATGTTGGCCGCTGAGGTAATGATTTTTTCAAGGCCTCTACGGCTTTGATTAATGGTTTTGATTTGCTGATAAGAGCGAATGGCGGCGATAATCGCGGTAGCCAGTTTGCTGCGGGTTAATTCGGTTTTAGTTTTGTAATCATTGATGTCGTATTCTTTGATGACGCTTTCTTCGGGCGCATAACCAGGTTGGCCAGTACGCAAGATGATGCGAACTTCATCCCGGTGAAGTTCCTCACGAATGGCTTTGGCGACCTGTAATCCGGCCTCGTCAGATTCCATCACCACATCCAGCAAGATCACTGAAATATCGGCATTGTTGGCCATAAACTCTCTGGCTTCTTTGCCTGAGTAACAATGATGAAATTTCAACCGTCGTTCAAAGACAGTTAAATCTGACAGAGCCAGCTTGGTTACCGAGTGAATTTCATGATCATCATCGACAATCAGTATATCCCAATAACCTATAAATTCATCTTCCTCGTAAGAATCGTCTTGATAATCTTCATCAACGAACAACAGCTCATCATCATCATCTTCGAGATTGGTCGAATTCATATCACCTCTTCACTTGGTAAACATTATTCGCCTTTGCTACCTTGAGCGAACGCAACGAATAAATGTAGCTTTTAATCATTAGTTTATAGCTAATATCTGTCGAACTTGCCAGCCCAAATGTTATTTTATGTGCTCTAAAGCCTTTTTATAGGCAATTGTCTTACAATCACCTGATTTCCTGAGTATTATTAAACCCAATCGACGTTTCTATCCACTTGCCATGAATAATATACCAGAAAATTCCAGTGCCCAACGGCTGTCACGCTTACTACACCGCAACCTCGGCACAGACTATGACGCAATCAAAAAAACTGAGGTCAAAAGTGATGAAAAAACCGCTGAAAAAACGGCCCACAGCGACCCCAAGAGCAACAAGCAGGTCAATAAACAGCACAGCCAACAGGTGCCCACCCAAAGCAGCGTAAAACATCAACAACTGGCCAGCCAGAGCGGATTGACCCCAGCCGGAGTCTATAAACGCGACCAACCCAATATAAACCAACGGGCGCAAAAGCGAAAACGGCTTAACGAGGCCCGAAAACAACAAAATATCGAAGCCATTATGGCGCTGGCAATGGATTATTGCAGTGAGTCGACATCCACCGAAGACATCGACCCAGATTGGTTTAACCAGTTCATTCAATTATCAGAGGACATCAGTTCAAAGCTGATGCAGGCGCTGTGGGGCAAAATACTGGCTGGCGAAATCGCCCATCCAGGCACGTTTTCATTCAAAAGCCTGACCATTTTAAAACGCATGACCAATAAAGAAGCGGTGTCTTTTCAACACGCCTGTCAACTGGCCATGACCAACCGCAAAGACAATTCGGCACAAATCATTTATGGTTACTACAAAAAGCCGGGGATTATGAACTTTTTTGCGCTCGCTAAAAAGCACAATGTCAATTTGAGCAAAATGAATCTGCCCTATCCTGAATTGCTAATGTTGATGGACATCGAATTGATTTATCACACCGAGATTGAAAGTGGCGAATTGGATAAAGCTGAAGAGCTTGAATTTAACTACCTTGGCCGCAACGTCAAGTTTATTGCCCGTCAAAACGGCACTGTATTAAACTATTTCAAGTTCACACAAACTGGCTGCGAACTGGCCAAACTGATAAGGCTTTCACCTCAGGGCAGCTACCTGAGCGAACTTGAGCAAGTTTTTGCCGGGGCCTTTGAGATTCAAAGCTGACTTTAAGGGGCTAGCCAGAGTTAACCTTGTCCAAGCGGGCACGGCACCAATTTTCCATTAGGCA
>JABSOG010000674.1 GCA_013216025.1 Algicola sp.
TAGTCAAAACAGGGCGCCTACTCAGAGGTTCAACCTTAGAATTGTCGAAGCAAATAGGCCTTGATTCAGTCAGTGATTATGGCGAGGAAGCTTATGACTGGATTGGCGTGCCACTGGTGATAGGGCCCGAAAGGTATGGGGCCATTGTAGTGCAAATTTACGATGAAAACATCCGCTTTAACGACCAAGACCCCAACTTGCTGGCCCTGTTGGCCGAAGCCATGGCCACCTCATTTCAACGACGCAGGATCACCCGAAAACTAGAAAGCCAGGTAGAGCAACGCACCAAAGAACTCGAAGAATCATTCAGCCGCCTCGAAGACTCAATGGCCGCGCAAAAAAGCTTACAAGATCAATTGGTTGAATCCGAAAAACAAGCCGCACTGGGTCGTTTGGTCACCGGTGTTGCCCACGAATTAAACACCCCGCTGGGCATTTGTACCACAGCCAGCTCGATTATCGGCGAGAAATCAAAAAAGCTCAAACAAAAATTCGACACCAATACCTTAACCAAACTCGACCTTGAACACTTCATTGATTCGTTATCCGGCAGTTCACAGCTGTTATCAACAAACCTCTGCCGGGCAAGCACACTGATAGAACGCTTTAAACAAGTCTCAGCCCAACAACAAACCGAACTGGCCAGATGGTTTAACCTCAGCGCATTAATGAACACCTTAAAAGTCATCTTCAACGACAACGACATACAAATTCACTGCGACAAACACATCAAAACCTACTCTTGCCCCATCGCCCTGACCCGAGTGCTTGAACAGCTGGTAGAAAATTCAATCACCCATGGATTCAACGGCAAAATTGTAGGGAAAATAACCATAAATATACAGCAATCCAAAGATTGGATAGAGATAAACTATGAAGATAATGGCGTGGGCATTGACCCCAGCATTGCCGCTAAAGCGTTCGACCCATTTGTCACCACCTCAAGAAACAGCGGCAACGTTGGCATTGGCCTGCACATCATTGCCAACACTGTGACCCAAACTCTCAAGGGCACCCTGTGTTTTTGCGACAAAGCAGATAACGGAGTGAAATTACAGGTGCGTTTTCCGGTGGATGCTAGTTCTAATAAAAACACATACTGACTCATCGCTTTAATTAGGCTTGAAGCTTTTAACTTTTGCTTGCCACACTTCATCTTGTTGCAATGACTTTGCCTCCGCGGCTGCAAAAGGCAATATATCAAAATTCGCATTATCTAATAATGCAGCAATTGCCAAGACCTGTGTTGCATCAAGTAAATCTAATAGCGTTTTGTCAGTTTTTCGAATCGCACCATCAAATATGCGTAAGCAACTCCCATAAACAGCCAGCCTAACTTCATCATCTACACAGGTTATTAGTTTAAACAAATGCACCATTACTTTATGCAGTTCGCCTTCATTTACAATCTCGGTCCCACCATTCCTGATAGCCTCAATAAAAAAACAAATATCCTTTTTTCTTTCCAAGTTAAGTATGGTTTTGAAGTTTTCTACATTTTTTACCGAATCAATAAAGACTGCTCGTGCAACTTTACCTACCACCTTTTCAATATTTTGATCTTGATTTGCAAGTATCACCAAATAAGGCAGCGATATTTGCAGAGCCCACGCAACATGTTGTTCTAACAATTGTAATGATTCTACATATAACGACCTAATTACCCCAATAATAGTAATTAAAGGATCATAAGGTGTGCCTTCTAGGCCAATAGAAGTAGGGCATAAAGCCGGTGCAATAAATGCATCCTGCTGCACAAGATTGAACCAATAATGAATTGCCGCCGGGTTCTTTTCATGCCACAACCAAAGTTCACTTACATGTTTAAATAACCCTTTAGTGCTTAACAGCGCTTTATCAAACTGATTGTTATCGATCCAATTATCCTTTGTCTCAATATTTTTATCATTGCGACCATCAAGTACTCCAAGTATTTCCAATAGCCTATCATCGCGAATGACGCTATGTGCGGCCCCTGCAGTACAGTAAATATCCCAATAGCTTTTATAATCATCTGATGCAGCAATTGACTGTATTCTTGGTTTTGCGTAATCGCTATTCCAATGAGGAAAGATAAATTTCAGTAGCGCTTCAGTTTCAGCTCTAGTATCTAAATTATCAGAGTCTTTCATTAACAATTCCCACTTACCATCCAACAAACTTTTACAGCCTGGTTTGTTGAGCATCTGACTATGTAGATGAACAAAATCATAAGCCAACGGCGCGGCCTCTTTTAACGTACTCAAGACTAACAAATCATCAAAATTAAAGTTACCCGCCAACCCTTTAACGCTTGCACTGCCTCGCCATTTTTTATCAACAACACGGAATGTGGCAGCCAATATTCTGGGTGACGAAAAGACTTTGCCCAAATTATCCAACGCATCGTAATTGATGAACGTACCGGATGGTTTTTTACCACCTTTACAAAACAGTGTGATATTTTCTTTTTGAGCGTAGTTGTGGCAGCGTTTTATAAATGAAGCCAATTCCACCGTAGGATTAAACGGCGGAATATCCTCCCTATACTCAGCTATTCGATTGGTTATATCTGAAATTTCACTACTATATTCGATGGTGAAAATAAAAGTAATATTATTGATTTTGCTTAACTTGTCTAATAAAGGAGCAACGCTATTGCAAGCCTCTTTGGGTTCATTATTACGGTCTATATCTTCGACGAACACGACAACTTTTTTATTGATCATTGACAAAATATTATCAACAATCTCGAGCAGTTCTGTTGGGGTTTTATTATGATGCAGTAGATAGTTTAACGCTTTCAGGTTACCTTTTAACGCCAAATGATAGTTTTCGGGCAACGTTTGTAACGCGCAAGTGTCTATTTTCTTGCTTAATTGTGCAATGATTTCATCAAGAATGAGAGCTTGTGTTTTTGCGGGCTCGTCTATCTTCCCCCAAGCATTAAAATGAACTACCAACCATTGTAAAGGGTTATCATCAGTTAGTTTTTCCTCCAAAAACTTCAAAATACTGGATTTTCCAGTACCATAACCGCCGGCCAAAACTTGCCGTTTTAATTTGGGTAGTTGTAAATTGGCATGCAAGCGATTAACAATGGCAACCCTATTGAATTCATCTTCTTCAAGGTGGGTCACAGGGCTTTCATTTTGCCACCAGAATGCCGTTGGTTTTACGACAGATTTGTCAACTCCGGCTTCCCTTGGTTTTGCCGAAAGAACTTGAGATAAGCGGCCACCAAACCAAAATAACAACCCGATACAGCCCGTTCGAAACCAATCACTGATGGTTACCAAGTTAAGCCAGCACAATGCCAAAATAACACCAATGATAATGGACCATCGAATCGAAGGGTAGACAAGTGTGAGTTTGAATCGCTCTTGGGTCAGTTTGTCGTGTTCTTCATGATATGTACCACTGACTAACAGGATTTTTTGGCTCAATATACCACCAACCAAAATCAGTCCATATTGCATTGACCAATGTAACGCGGCATAACTGGCAAGCCATCGATAGTAGTATTTAACTAACAGAACAATTTCGCCAAGCAAAATAAAAATGCCAACAGCCATAAAGGCGTATAACAAAACAACTATCCAACGACTAAAACTTGGCAAACCTTTCTCCTAAGTTAACAGGTAAATTACCGTTTATCCAGCACCTCAAATGGTACATTATTCCAGAACAAAAACAATGATCTATTAACAAAAATAGGGAGGAAGCTTTATCCAATTGAAGCTCAACAACAAACGCCTGTTATTGTCACTTTGCTGTCATAAATACCTCGTAGTATCGGTAATTAGTAGGCGAACAGCCTTCCAACGAAACAAAAACAATACTAGGAAGCAAAAAAATGAAACTCAGTAACGTGTTAAAAATCTCAACTTTAGGATTGTCATTATTATCGACGTCGATTTTTGCAGGCACCCTTCATCAGGTGAGCAATGCCGAATTACCACGCGCAGTCGAAGTTGTTGATCAAAACCAATATCCATCGATGCCATCCTACAGTGCGGCGGGTACGACAAATCAATGGTACTTATGTGGTCACGGCGCATTTGCGAGCGCATTTAACATCCTCAGAGGGACTGCTGCTGACGATGCCGCGCAATTGGAGTGGTTTCATCAGAAATTATTGCAAAAGCCACTATATACCGAAAGTGATAACCTAACACACTATGAAGCTAGTGGCGATGAATTGGCAGCTATTGTGAATACCCGCAACGACTTCACCGCAGCCAAAACCTCACAGATAGATAGAGACAAGATAAAACAAAAATTACATGACGCTTTAGATTCCTCTGCAACCCAACAAGTAATCGCCCTAACAAAAAAACAGGGTTGGGGTCATTTTGTTGTTGTACATGAAATTTATTACAATCCAGGTGGCGTCAATGGCGGACATGTGAAATTTGCAGATCCGTGGGGTGGGGTTTCTTCAAATACCATGGGTTATACAAATTTTCTAAACGGGATGAGGGATGAAGGCACACCGGGTCGCTATTCATTTTGGACAATTAAAGCCAAGTAAAAAACAATTGGCACCCACAAATAATCAAAACTAAAGCTGCGCCAACAATGAAGTAAGCGGTAGTGGCTTTAGTTATGCTAAAGACTCAATCAAATATTCGCCAATATTACGCGTACGCTGATCAAACTCGACTCCAAGCAGCACAACCTCTTTACCACAATCATGATATTTCTGCGCATATTGCTTGTCGTGGATTTGTTTTAGAGCTGCTTCTTTGGTGTCGTTTAACTTAAACTCAATGATGTAAACCTTGTCATTGGTTTCCAGTACGCAATCGATACATCCTCTATTGGTACTAACCTCGGCCGCGATATCCAGCCCAATCAAAGTGACGATGGTGTAAAACAGCGATTGATAGTGTTTTTCT
>JABSOG010000675.1 GCA_013216025.1 Algicola sp.
ATGCCTGAAGCGGGTAGGCCGGTTGTTATGATGCAACATGGTATTCCATCGAGAAAAGAAGACATGCTGGCAGCAACGGCCAATTTGGCTTTGGCTGGATTTGCTTCTGTCGCTATAGATTTGCCGCTGCACAGCAGTCGTGGTTTTGACCTCAATGGTGACGGTGTTGATGAAATCAATGCCTACAATGTTTCACCCACACATTTCATGAATCTGGCTAATCTGCCGGTCACCCGTGACAATGTCAAACAGGGTGTTGCCGACATGATGGGTCTTCGTTTGGGGCTTAACTTTATTCAAGGTGCTGATATTGACACCAGCAAGGTTTATGCACTGAGCCTGTCTTTGGGGGCGATGACCACCAACAACTTCTTGGCCGTTACCAACACCAAAAATCTGGATGCTGCTTTGGGTGCACCTGGATTGGACAGTCTGTTTGCCGTTAACTCTGCGGTATTGGCTGCGCCGGGTGGTGGTATCGCCAACCTATTGGTTGAATCTGCTGCCTTTGGCCCATTGATTCAAGGTGGTATATTAAGTGCTGCAGGTACGCCATTGTCTAATGAATTTAATGCCTTTTTGGCTAACCCTGATGCCAACTGTATACCCTATCTTGCCAGTCAGGATGCTTATGTCAGCTGTGCTATACAAGTCTTTTTGCTGGGTTTGTCACAAGCAGGTGAAGTAGCCAAAATTGCCGAGTTCCAAGGTTTAATTGCACAGTTTATTTTTGCTGCACAGACCGTGACTGATTCGATGGACCCAAGTAACTTTGCTGCGATGTTGGCTGCTAATGGTACACCAATACTGATCACCGAACTGATTGGTGACGGCATGGAAAACCTGCCTGATCAGGTGGTACCTAATCAAACGGTTAATACCCCAATTGGTGGTACCGAACCGTTGATCCGTGCGTTGGGTCTGGCAGGTAAACCCATCAGTGCCACTACAGTAGGTGAGCCTGATGAAAATGGGATCCCAGCTCAAATCTCTGGTGTTATTCGCTTCACTAAAGGTCATCATTCTTCATTAATAAATCCTGGCACGAATTCGGCGGCAACAGAGCCTGAAGCCAATGCCCGTGTGACTCAAGAGATGCAGACTCAGGCTGTTAGCTTCTTTGCCAGTGACGGGCGAGCAGTGGTGATCACTGACGATGCTTATATTCAAGGTGCTGGTCAGTAATAACCTGCCAAAGCAACATAATTGAAATTTTCCTGAAAATTGCTCCATGCATTTTTAGGATACACTCCATCCTTGGAGATATAAGCCCGGCTAACTGCCGGGCTTTGTTGTTCTACGGCCAAAGAATCAAGTAGAATACGGGGTTCAAACTAATTGGAGAATCAAACTTGGAATTTTTATATAACTACGGACTCTTTCTAGCCCAGGCTATTACGATAGTCGCTGCCATTGTCGCGGTGATTGTCGCTGTTGCTGCAACTGCTATAAAACCCAAATCTGACCGTGGCGAGATTGAGATTGAAGATATATCGGCACATTTGCAAGACGTCAAACATCAGTTTGAAGCACAAGTTTTGTCAAAAGAAACATTAAAGCAACGGCAAAAAGATCAGAAAAAAGCCCTGAAGGCAGAAAATAAAGGCGAACAGCCAGAAAAGCCTCATTTGTTTGTTATCGATTTTAACGGTAGCACAGACGCCAATGAAGTGGAATCACTGCGCGAAGAGATCACCGCTGTTTTGACCATAGCGACTGACAAAGATGAAGTTTTACTTAAGGTTGAAAGTCCTGGTGGTGTCGTTCATGGCTATGGTCTAGCGGCTTCTCAAATGATGCGACTTAAAGACGCCAACATTCCGCTGACCGTTTCGGTTGATGTCGTTGCGGCCAGTGGTGGTTACATGATGGCCTGTGTCGCCGACAAAATCATTGCAGCACCTTTTGCTATTATAGGTTCTATTGGGGTGATGGCGCAAATCCCCAATTTCAACAAAATACTGAAAAAATACGATGTCGATTACGAATTGTTTACCGCCGGTGAATATAAACGCACCGTGACCATGTTTGGCGAAAACGATGAAAAAGGTCGCGCGAAGTTTAAACAAGAACTTGAAGAGGTACATACACTATTCAAGGATTTTGTTGTTGGTAACCGGGCATCGTTAGACATTGACAGTGTTGCCACTGGCGAGCACTGGTATGGCTCCGATGCGCTGAAAAAAGGGCTGGTCGATCACCTGCAAACCAGTGACGATTACCTGATGAGTAAGTCTGACAGCCATAAAGTCATTGGTGTTAAATGCAGCATCAAATTGGGTATTGTTGAGAAGTTGGGGTTGTCACTGTCGATTGGGGCTGATCGCCTGTTGTTAAAGTGGTGGCAGCGTTCTCAAACCCCAATTAAGTAGAGTGAACAGATGAAAGCTGATTTTTGGCATAATTGTTGGGATAACAATCAAACGGGTTGGCATCAGGATGAGTTTCATCCGCTGTTGACTCAACTTTTCGCCCAGTGGGTAGGTACTAAAACCGGTGATGTATTCGTGCCATTGTGCGGCAAGTCCCACGACATGGAATTTATCCGTCAAAGTCATCAGGTGCTGGGTTGTGAACTGAGTACCAAAGCCTGTGAAGAGTTTTTTTGTGAAAACAAACTAGCGGTGGACAAGGTTAAAGTTGGCCATTTCACCCGCTATCAAGGTCAATCAATTGAGTTGTTGGCCGGTGATTTCTTTGCACTTGATGCTCAGGATGTACAACGTTGTTCACTGATTTATGACCGTGCCGCTCTAATCGCTTTGACGCCAGATATTCGTGAAAAATACGTCAAACAGCTGCGCAGTCTGTTTCCATCCGGTACCAAGCTGATGTTGCTCAGTCTTGAATATCCCAAAGATGAGATTAAAGGACCACCATTTCGCGTTGATATGGCTGAGGTCTCGCGTTTGTTTGATGGCTGCAATATAGAGCGGGTTTTGGTATCAGAATTGTCCGACAGCAAGTTTGCCCAGCGGACTCTTAAGGTTTCAGCTTTGGCAGAGGTTGTTTATTTTATCGAGCTTTAACGCCGTAGGCTGCTAGAAAACAAAATATTCCAATTTAAGCTAGAAATCCCAAGGCCTTTAGGTTATTTTCACAGCCATCAAAAAATACAAACAGGATAATGGTTGACCATGGGCCCATTAATGCTGGATCTGACGGGCTGCGAGTTAAGCGCCGAAGAAAAAGAGCTTCTACAACACCCCAATACCGGCGGCGTGATCATCTTCACCCGTAATTATGATTCACCAAAGCAAATGCTAGAATTGGTTGGGCAAATCCGCCGTTACGCCCGTGATGAAGTGATCATAGCGGTTGATCACGAAGGGGGCAGGGTTCAGCGCTTCCGCGAAGGGGTTAGTGCTATTCCCTCAATGGGCAGCTTGTTTCCTAAGGCCGATGAAAACTTGGAAAGATCCCGAGTTGTTGCCAAAGAAATGGGCTGGTTAATGGCCACCGAAGTGTTGGCAGTGGGAATCGACATCAGTTTTGCACCAGTGCTGGATATTTGGGGCATTAGTGAAGTGATTGGCGACCGCAGTTTCCACCAAGACCCAAAAGTCATTGTGGCCGTAGCGGGGGCTTTTATTGATGGCATGTTTGAGGCGGGTATGCAGGCCACCGGCAAGCACTTCCCTGGTCACGGCAACGTACTCGAAGATTCTCATATCGCTATCCCGGTCGACAAACGAAGTCGGGAAGAAATTTATAACCTGGATTTGGCGGTGTTTGAACAACTCATCAATGCCAATAAATTGGCTGGTATGATGCCAGCCCATGTGATTTACCCTGCCATCGACGAAAGTCCCGCCGGATTCTCATCGAAATGGATAAATGGCATTCTCAATCAAGAGCTTGGTTTTAAGGGCGTAGTGTTTAGTGATGACTTGGCCATGCATGGTGCCACTGTCATTGGCTCCTACGAGCAAAGAGCCGAGCAAGCTCTGGCAGCTGGCTGTGACATGGTGTTGGTCTGTAACGACCGCTCAGGCGCTGTACAAGTGCTTGATTCGCTGCCCATTGGTGAGAATGTCGAACTGACGCGCAAGTTGATGACCTTAAGAGCAAAATGCACTGTGTCATGGGAAAACATGCACAGCCATTCACGTTGGAATGATGCTCAAAAGTTGCTTGACCAGTTACGCTAACTCAATAAGAAGAAAAATCATGAAAACAATCATTATTGCCGTGCTGGCATCTATTGCCAGTTACTTTGTAGTCGGCGCGTTAGGTGCCGATTATGCAGTGAGCATTACTTTTGCCATTACTTTGTTGACCGCCATTTTGTGGATCACTGAAGTCATCCCCATTCCGGTAGCTTCACTCGTGCCTTTTATTGGCTTTCCTGTCGCGGGTATCTTGACCCACAAACAAGCGGCATCGGCTCTGGGTAGCCATGTCATCCTCTTGTTGATGGGCGCATTTATGCTGGCTAAGGCAATCGAAAAGAGTGGCGTGCACGAACGTTTTGCCCTTTCGATGATAAACGTAACGGGCGGCAACAGTGCCTTCAAAATCATTTTTGCGTTTATGACCACGGCGGCGGTGCTGTCGATGTGGATCTCTAATACGGCCACCGTGCTTGCGTTATTGCCAGTCGCATTGGCCGTTATTGGCCACAGTGATGATGACAGATTTAAATTGATGTTGCTGTTGGGTTTGGCTTATTCGGCCTCGCTAGGCGGTATCGGCACCCTGATTGGTACTCCGCCAAACGTGATTTTTGCCAGTGTTTATGAGGAGTTTACCAAAACCGAATATGGATTCTTAACCTGGATGAAAACCAGCATTCCCATCGTTATTATCGCCATTCCGTTAATGGCATGGTGGGTGTCTCGCGGCATAATACTAGAACACGCCATAAAGTTTCCT
>JABSOG010000676.1 GCA_013216025.1 Algicola sp.
ATTAAGTAATCGATATTCATAGGCTAATTTGTCCGGTGCGGTGTAATAGATACCGGTAAACTCAATATTTATATTATTTTGTTCATAAGAAAACAGAGGTTTTGCATCACCCATTTTAAAATGATTAAATCGATTACTTTTAGCATCATACAAACTTAATCTTGTTATATGTACCACAGGCACAGTCGTGTCAGTTTTTAGATTTTTCGGGTAAAAATAAGAAAGCCCCGTGCCGCCACCAAAAAACAGTTCACCCACTTTACTTGAAGCACAAGAATTGTAGTTATACCCGTCTTGAAGGCCATGACGCCAATAAAAATTAGTGATTGTTTTATCCGCTGATATTTTACTAAGACCCACGTTGGTTGACGCCCAAAAATCAGTACCATCGCGCAAAATGCAAAATACGCTTTCTCCGGCCAGCCCGTCATCGATAGTTATATTGTCTATCTCGTTGGTATTTAAATCTAAAAAATACAGGCCACGACTTAGCGTACCAATTAATAGTTGATGATTGTTATCATCATAAGCCAGTGACCATATATCGTTGCTTGGTAGTTTTATTCTTTTAAAGTTGTCAGTTTCGCGCTGATACAAATTCAAACCATGACCAGTCCCAAACCACAGATTGCCTTTTTTATCTTCGACAATAGAGGTAACCGCATCATCACTGATAGAATTGTCATTGGTCGAATTTTTGTATGATACAAAGCTGTCACTTTCGTAACACCCCGCTGTTGAATACGGTTTATTCGAAGGCGTTGTTAAATCGATAAATTCAGTGCCCGATAAGCACGGCTATCTGGTGAAGCTTGCGCTACCGAACGAGCTTACATCCAGTTATGGCGTAGCACTTCAAGGTCATGCCTATTTAGAAGGCAGTGCAAAAATAATTACAAGACCTCGTCGTTTATTGTCACGTTTCACCGATAAAATAACATACGTTTTTAAAGATGTTGATTTATGATCATGTAGACGTTCATCGTCAAATAAAACCGCGGTGTAACAATTAATTGACACAACGAAAAACCGACTAGTTTTGCCTTAACTTAGGTTTTCAAGCCGTTATCTGATAATTTGAATTTGCCTTAAAACATCTGAGAATAAATCTCAGACCATGGCACTATCCAGAATATTCTGGCAATTTCAATAACAAGAAGATAACGATGAAAATTAAAAACATGTTCACCTCGCTATTGCTCGGTTTAGGACTGTCTATGGCGTCAAACGTCAGTGCATACGACCCCAATATGACTCAATACCAAAGCTGTATGTTACTGTGCTTTTATATGGATGGTAATTGTGCCAACAAAGCCGATGACAAAGACTGCCCGCGAAAGTACTTACGATGTAAAATGGGTTGCGGCACACCATAGCAGCCAGTTTATCAGTGCCGGAAATTTCAATTTCGGCACTTTCACTTCACTTGAATTTCCATTTTGTTATACCCCTGTTTTACTGCATGACTAAAAACCTATTGCCAATCGGTTTTTAATCCGGTATGTTAAAAACCGATTGTTAGTCGGTTTTTTAATCATGCGGTAAAAACAGGAGAAATATCATGAAACTTGGAGAGCTAGAAAAACTGATCTTGGGGTATCTTTGGCAGGTTGAGTCGGCTGACGTAAAACAAGTTCATCTGCATTTTGAAAAAACCAGAGGCGGTAGTTTAAATACCATTCAAAGTACCCTCGACAGGCTGTACAAAAAAGCGTTGTTGTCGCGACACAAAGTGGGTCATGCCTTTCAATACCAGGCAAAGGTTGAACGCCACGAATTGATTGGACAACTGATAAAATCGGTCACCAATGATTTTATCAGTGAAGAAGACGACAACAGCCTAGTCACTGCTTTTTCTTCAATGACCAGAGAATGTAATCAAGAACAGCTGCTTAAACTAGAGACATTGATAGAACAACAACGGCTCAAGCTCAAACAGGAAAACCGCTGATGGTCGATGGCGTTCACCATGCCATCGAAACTGTTTTTAGTCACTAATCTATTTAAAGGGCGAAAGCCCGGTTAATTGCCCTCCTCCAAAAAAATGACCTAATTAGATAACTATTCCCCTTGTTCTGTCGAACCTGTCTATGGTAAGTTCCTGCACAACAATAAAAGTAATGTATTTTAGGAAGCGTTTCTAACGCCTTATAATTTATGGAAAAATATCTAGAAACACCGTGGTTTGGTGTGTCAACGCCAGTTCAACAGTTACGTATTAAAACTGTCGTAAAGGCCATTTATCAGCACTTAACTCGTGCAGACTTTACCAAGCAGCCATTGTCTCTTGCTGGCGGCACTACGGGTATTTGTATCTTTTGGGCGCAAGCAACGTTGTATCTCAATCAATCAACGCAAACCATCATGACCACCTACCTTGGTGATATCTTCAATCGCCTTGCCGATAGCCAATTTACCCCGGGTCTATACAGCGGTCTGTGTGGCATTGGCTGGTTAACCGACTACCTTCAAATCAATTCCCCACAAGAAGACAATAATAACGAAATTGACCAACTATTGCAGTCATTGCTCAATCAAAACGAAATATGGCAGGGCGAATACGAACTGGTCAATGGCCTGATTGGCATTGGCGTATATGCCCTTGCCCGCAATACGTTAGGCCAAGGTAATGCACTATTAACTCAAGTGCTCAATCAACTGAATAAACTCAGTGTCACCAGCGAGCACGGCATCCATTGGGTCACAGCAACCGATAATGTAAATCAACAGCAACACAACCTGGGCCTTGCTCATGGTGTGCCCGGTGTGGTGGCTTTTTTGACTGGCGTTTTAAACAAGCGACCTGAACTTAAGGCCACCATAACGCCATTATTGACAGCAGCGTGCCAATGGCTGAAATCCCAAGTAAGAGATGACCTACCGGTTGGTCTTTATCCTTCAAACAGTGCCTCAAATCAAATCTGCCGAATCGGCTGGTGCTACGGCGATTTATCTAACGCCCTCACGCTATTGCGGGCTGGAAAAATATTGGGCCAACGCGAGTTGGTTGAGTTTGCACTCAAAGTGGCAACAAACAGTGTTAATCGAGACAAATCGACTTTTGGCATTCGCGACACCGCGATTTGCCACGGCAGCGCGGGCTTAGTATTGATTTATCAACGATTGCACCAATTAACCGGCAATATTCAATTTAGTCAAGAAGCCCAATATTGGTTGGAACACGTTTTAACCCAGGCTGAAAAAGACCTTGAAACATTATCAGGTCTACATGCCTTCGACGGTAAAGCCAGTAATTATCATCAAGACCTTAGCTTGCTTGAGGGAATAAGCGGTGTGGGTTTGGCGTTGATAGCCGCCGACTCGGACATTTCACCCGATTGGGATGAGATTTTGTTATTAAGCTAGTGAGAGAATAATGACCAACATTAAAACAGCCACCATAGAAGCCGCAGACTTTTTTGTGCTCAGAACACCGGCAGCGCCTTTTTCGTTGCTGCAACAATGGCAGGGCAACAGCGAAGAATTACGGGCTTATCTGCAACAATGGTTGGATGACCCACAAGTACTAGAAGCCATTTATATTGCTTCGCCATCACTATTGGAACGTATACCTTATTGGTATAAAGACCCCAATAGCAAAAAAGGCAAAAAAGTAGAACAAACACTGGTGAAGTACCTTATTCGAATGTCTAGTCGCGCCACGCCGTTTGGATTATTTGCTGGTATTTCGACAGGAAATATCACAGACAAAAATCACCTCGAACAAGATTTGACAAACAAGTATCGAAACACCCGGCTAGATATGATGGTATTACAACGGCTAAAAGAGCACATCATCGGCCAGCAAGACTTATTGGCATCGGTGCCTGTTCGTTGTAACCCAACGGTCTATTTAGTGTCAGATAAATACCGTTTTATTGAAACCTACAGCAGTAAAGAACAATTGCACTACCGCTTAAGTGCCATCGAAGCTTCAGAGTTTATTACCTTAGTGCTTGATGCCACTAAACAACCGCAATATACCCACGAGATTGCACAAGTCATTGTTGATCAAGACCCTGAAATCACTTTGGAACAAGCCAGTGACTTTGTCTTGGGTTTGGTCGAGTCAGGTATTTTACAGTATGACTTGCCTGTACATATTACTGGTGACGATCCAGACATCAGTTTTATTCGTAGCTTGCGTCAGTACGGGTTTGTCGAATATGCCGATATTCTCACTGACGTACGAAAACAATTGCAACAAATTGACCTGCATTTTGACAATACCTTAAGCCATTACAAAAACATCGAGCGCCAGTTAAAAACGCTGCCAATAGCAATAGAGCAAAGCAAATTATTTCAGGTCGACTACGGGATTAAGCAACCCCACCTGCAACTAGATAGCGCACTGGTAAAAGATGTCGTGCGTGATTTGAACAAACTAGCGAAAATATCGCAAAGCCGTAAAACGCCGTTTGACGAATTTGTTGCCAGTTTCCAAGCCAAATATGAAGGCCGGGTAGTGCCATTAAAGACCTTGTTAGATGATGAGATTGGGATTAGTTTTTGCCTCGAAAAAGGCTATGACACCCCGTTACTAGCGGGCCTACCTATCAACTTTAATCGCAATGATAATTCGGCCAAGAGCAACCTCAATGCATTAGACACATTGTTGCTAAACAAAATAACCCAAAGTAGTCCTGATTGTGAAGAAATAAACAAAAGTAACAAAGACATCAAATCCTCCCATACTTTTATCTCCATTACTAGAATAGTACAACGTTTTGTTATTCACAGCAATAAACGGAGAGTCTTCATCGTAAGGAGTGTTAATGTCTGGACCCATATTTTGAGCTCTACTCCAATCACCATTAGGTAATTTTACAATTCGGTAGATATCTCGTCCACCGTAACCCCCTGGTCTATCAGA
>JABSOG010000677.1 GCA_013216025.1 Algicola sp.
CATTTTGGGTTGCCTGCCAGCCTTTTTCTGTACTCAAGTAGACCTTGAAAATGGACTGTGGCTGGCCATCAATCAATTCACTTTCAAGGGTTTGCAGCTGTTCTATTGGTAAGCTGTTGGGTTTACAGTCAAGTACAACGTCGACGTGGCGTTGACCCTCAACCATTTGCAGGGTGTCTGAGCACAACAATAAACCCATATCAACCTTGTCAACCCCCTCGGTTTGAGACAGTCCAAACGGTTCAAAAGCGCTGATTTGGCTGTCTTGTGTACCGCTGTACAGGCTTTTAGTGTGCATGGCGCTGATATGCTTTTGATCAACAGAAGTAAACGCCATATGACGCTTTTTACGCCACGCCTGCGCCAACAGTCGATAAACCTGCGGCCACGGTAATGCATTAGATTCACCCAGTATACGGGCAAAAATTTGCCTGAAATGAGTCAGTGATAAGCACAGGTGGTCCTCGATATAACGGGTTGCCGCCCGGTCCGAAACAAAATAGAGCTGCACCAAGGGGTGAATGGCTATCTTCTTTTGTTGTTCTTCGCTGTAGGTTGGCAGATTCAGTTTTGGCAGGGCATATAACATAAAACCCGGTTCAGGCTCACCGAACAACCAGTTAAACAGCACCTCTAGCCCCTGCTCTAGGTGAAGCGCTTTTATCTCGGTCAGCTGTTGCTTGATTTGTGTTTGCTGATGAACTTTGGCCAAAATACGATAAACCCGTTGCCATTCACCGGTTTCAATTGGACCGACATTGACCTGACCTCGTTTGACTTCACGCAACAATACATCAAATACGTACTGCCAGTCACTGACATTGGTAAAGTTTAATTGTTCGACAATATAGGCTCTTTGCTGGTCATCCACCATTTTTCCCGGGTTACGCCATAAGGGGAGCAACCAATTTTCCAACAGGTATTCGCTGTCAATCTGACGTTTTTTACCACGTTCCCCGGCCCAGCCGGGCAAGTGCTCAATACCACCGAGGGCATGTCTGAGGATGGCATCAAACCCACTGATCCCTGCTTGATGAAATTCTCGACTATCTGCCAATGAAGTGATCGACTGCTCAAACTGAACCACTTTAATATCACTGACTTGGGCGTGGTTAAGCAGTATGTCGTGGTCAAGGGCAAATTCTATCGGCTGATCTTGTTGATCTGTACCGGCATTAACTCGGGTACCGGCTTTAATGGCCAACGGCTCGGCACTTTCAGCCAGTTGAAAGATCACATGGGCCTGATCTTCACGACCCTCCCGGCTGACAAACTGCAAACAGCTTTGGTAGCAATAATCCAAATGGGCCTGGGTTAACTGTTTAAACCTCAGCGCCGGGTAAGCCAGTAACTGAATAAAGGTTAACAACAAAGCATAATGGGGTTTGGCGTACTTTTGCTTGAGATCGGCGCGACCTGCAAGCAATTCGGGTTGTTCGGCTAACAGTGCCATTTCAGCCAGTTCGGTATCGTTAAAGTCAAGCAAGCCGTGCCAAAACCGTTTGTGATGAGCGCTGTTATCGGCACTGTCATGGAAGCGCAAACGTTGGCCAAATTGTTGAACAGAACGTAAATGGTCCAGTAAACTGCGTTCATCAAGGGCGTAAGTCTCGGGCGACAGGGCAGCAATTTTGCGCTGCATCTGAGTCATTCCTGCATATTGTTTGTTTATGGTCACGTCGATAAAGCCTCAAGCCGGGGGGTATAAAAGGGGTGTAGGGTAGGCTGTCGAAAAACGCTGTATTTCGACGTTTTTCCAAAACTACCTTTTGGTTGTTTTTGTTTGTTGCTGCCGCAACAAAAAATAGACTTTTCGACGAACATCTGGATTTGCAGTGAATCAGGCCTTGGCAGCAAGGTAATCAAACACGCTGTAAATACATCCGTGTACGCTCAGCTTTTTCATCCATGAAAAAGATGGTTTGATTACCTTGCTGCCAAGACCTTCACTACAAAATCCAGACGTCCGTCTCGGATGGAAAAGCCATCCGCAACCCCGACCGCCGCCCCTTAAGGCAACTTCGTTGCAGCACAACGTGCGTTGTGCTTAGCGCTATTGCGCCTTAATTTTGCTGCTTCGCAGCACAGCAACGCTGACGCTTTTGCAACGAATCGTTGCGTTGGGGCGGAGGTCGGGATTGTGGATGGCCTTTTCTTTTTAAAGGACATCCAGGATTGTATCAATACCAAATCCATTAAATAACTGGTCATTGGTATAAGGTCTTGCCCTGCAACCCAGGGTGGGCAGGCCCTCTAGTTATCCTCCAACAAATACCGAATTATTTTTGGTCGAAAATTGCGCACGACCTTGGTACACAGGCACGGGATCAGGGATGGGACCCGCTGCTGTTGGTTGCATGGCTTGCATTACCGGGCTAAATTCGGTGTCAAAATCCATGCTCTTGACTAAGACCGGCTGGCCATTGACCAACACCTTGGCGTTGGCAGGGCCTGCGTTAATAGATTTCACTTTGAGTGTGCCATTACCCGTTTGGAATGCCCCCTGACTGTAATTGACACTGCCATCCTCAGCCAGGGTTGCACCTGACAATACGCAAATGCTTCGCTTGCCAATAAAAACATTGGTTGAACTGGTCAAATGCAATTGTGGCTGGATAACGGTGGCATTGCTCACAGTAGACACAATCTGGGCCTCGTCGCCATCCATCAGAATATTATCACTCATAACAGGGCTTCCTCGCCTTGCAAGTCAAGAACCACACTCAAGCTGTCTTTTATATCGCTATTGGCCAGGATATAACCGAGTTTAATGTGCAAACGAAACGCGTTGTCTTCAACCAAAGTGATCTCAATCGAAAAATCGGCGACTCTGGGCTCAAATTCGACAATCGCATCGTTAATGGTATCTTCAATTCGCACAATCACTGGTGCGCTGATTTGTTCAAACAAATACTGGTCAAGGCGACAGCCGTAATCAGGGTGATTAAGACGCTCGCCAATTTTTGTCATAAACAGTAGGTTTAGCGCCTGTTTGACCTGCATTGCCCCACTCACCAGCTGAACATTATCGCCATCGGTACCAAACTGTGGGGGAAAAGACCAGCCGCTGTCGGTTTGTTGCATCATTGTCATTTTGTTTTCCCTTGTGTGCGGATTAATTTAGGTGAATAGCGTTAGTGCCTTTAACAATAACGTCACTGGCTGAGTTAATATTAATTTCTTGGTCTGTTTTTAGGGTTATCCCTTGCTGATTGATGGTAAATGAGGTGTCACCAAAGGTGACCTTGAACCCATCTTTATTGAAGGTCAGTTTGTTATTGCCAACGTCGAGTTCAAATTTATCACCTTCAAGCAATAGCGAATTTTTGTCTTGTTTAAGCTCAATACGTTGGTCATCCAGCTTGATATAATTGGCTTTTTCGCCATCTGGCTCTTTGTCGGTAATAAGTACCCCTGCCGCATTCATTTTTAACTGGTGGCCAAAGCGGTCAGTCAGTTCAATGCCATCGTGATCGCCATTATTATGCATTGATATGCAATTGCCCCCCTGCTCCTTGCTCTCGTTCTTCTTCTGAGCTTCGTCTTCGTCTTCGTCCACCTTCTCATCTTTGTCTTCCTTTTCCTTCTGTGCGGGGGTTTCCAAGCGGATAAACTCCTTGTCCGCTTGATCATTAAACTTCAGCGCCAAGCCGGGTTTAATGACCATGCCTGAATCATGTTGAGAAGTTCCTTTAATATCAAACGGCTGTTGCATGGATTTGCTGTAGAGCGAACCCAGCACCACTGCATGACGGGGATCGTCATTTAAAAAACCCACCAGTACCTGATCACCCGGTTGCGGCATAAAGATAAGCCCACGTTCATCACCGGCATTAACAAAAGCACATTGAGCCCATAAATCTTGCGGTTCTTCACCAAAATATGGCAAGCCAATTTTGACCCTGCCATGACGTTTTTGTGGATCGTCGTCATCCTTTTTAACGATACCAATTTGCAGACCTTGCACGCCGGGTAGCAGGTTGGTCGCCGATGCCCCATGAACACGATATCGATCAGCAAAACTGACCTCAGACAAACCTAAATACAGTCTTGTTAAGGTTTTGTTTGTATCTATGGTGATCTCCACGCCGGTTATTGGTATGTCATCATTTAGTTCAAACCCGGCTATCTTGTTATTGCCCAATGTCGTAAACAACGGTTTATTGACCACCCCGGTGATATCAACATAACCTTGGTTTTGACTTAATTTGTTGCGACCAACAAGACCTTCTCCCCAAGCGTTTGCTTCTGCCTGACTGCCGTATACCCCGGCATAACGTTGCTGCGTCTTGTGGTTGTTTTTCGAGTTTTTCAGCTTTTTACTCTTTTGAGGCGCATCAATTTGATACATCCGGGTGGTGACTTTATCGACTAAATGCTGATGCAGAGTATGGATATTTAGTTGATTGACTGGCAATGCATCGAGGTCCAACGATTTATCAATGTCAGATTGACTAGGTTTAACCAGTTTTATCTGCGCTTCATCTACCACCACAACTAAACCATTGGCTTCGGCACGGCACAGCAAAAAATCCCAATCACTACAATCATGTTGTACCAGTTGCCCATGGCTGAGGTCTATTTTTTCACCGACCAATGTCAGTTTGTTGTCCTTAACCATCGCTTCAAGGCTCTTTGACTCTGACTGTTGGGCAAAAACCCGGCTGCGTCTGGTCTGTGTCATCAACCCGGCCCGATGGCTAAGACGAATTTTGTGGCTGGGTTTATTGCCGATGATCACCATCAGCTTTTCAGTGATAAAGCCTTTAAATTTAACCAAAGCATCGCTGCCAGTTTCGACAGTCGCACGGATCTCAAAAATAACCTCTTCATCGGGTATGAGTAATCCCTCATCCTTGTCCAGCAAA
>JABSOG010000678.1 GCA_013216025.1 Algicola sp.
CCATAGATTAGGGATTCGTTCACCTAACTCGTTCAAACCACCACGACCCCAGCCTTCGCAGGGCAAGTGGAGTCAAAAAAGTGTGTCGGTGGTCAAGTGTCGTAAAGCTTTAATGCTTTGGTATCTACGTTTTGCCGTGCCTTGGACAGCTCGAAACTTTCTTGTCGGGTTAGCCAGCTTTGCGCCAAAGGACCTCAAGTGGTGGCCGGTTACTTAAATCGCTCCCAGTCTAAAGACCTCCAAATACCTCCTCTGGTCGGATGCATCTCCCGCGTCTATCACACAATGACGGATTTAATTAGACTTGTAACTAAGTGGTACTCATGTGTTCTATATATGATACTAAAAATTAGCTATTTTATAACAAGCTATTGATATAGTTTTGTTTTATTCTACATTACGTTTTCCCCAATGACGAAGTGGTCGCGAGAAATACTTAAATGACAACATACAATGTAACCATCCCTCATCTATTGCAACAAAGAAGTAAACAACTGGGAACGCATTGTGCCTTTAGATTTTTGCATAATGGCACTGAGGAAACGCAAAACCTGACCTTTGCGCAATTGATGGATTGGTCAAATGGAATAGCCGCCGGTTTATCAAAGGTCACTAAGCCGGGCGATTGCGTCATACTGAGTTTTCCCGCTGGTCTCGAATTTATTGCAGCCTTCTATGCGTGTCTAACGGTCGGTGTTATTGCAGTGCCTGTCGCTCACCCGTCGAATCGAAAACATCATTGGCAGCGGGTCAAAGGTATTACAGATGATTGCAATGCGACATTGTTATTAACTGAAAAAACTGCAGTCCCATTAGCCATTGAGCATTGGCATGAGTTTGAACATCCGCCAATCATGGGGTTGCATCACCTTGATACGGTAACAACGCTGCCCCAATACAAGATTAAACCGACAGATATCGCCTATCTTCAATACACGTCTGGTTCTACTTCTGCGCCAAAAGGGGTAATGGTGACGCACCAAAATGCCGTTCACAATGTCATGGCTATTGCATCGGGGCTTTCTTTGGACGCTTCTGATGTCGCGGTAAGTTGGCTGCCGCATTATCACGATCAGGGGTTGGTTGGCGTTATTTTGACGGGGCTTTGGGTGGGTATTCCGGTCATATTGATGGCGCCTGTGGCCTTTTTACAGAATCCTTTTCATTGGCTTGAGGCTATATCTCGTTACGGCGGCAGTTATTCTGGAGGACCTGATTTCGCTTTTTCATTTTGTGTTGAAAAATACACCAAAGAGAAATGCATAGGCCTGGATTTATCCTCGTGGAAGAATGCTTTTAACGGTGCTGAACCCATTCGTTCTGACACATTGGATAACTTTGCCAATACGTTTGCAACAGCCGGTTTTTGTGCCGAAGCTTTAACCCCTAGTTACGGACTTGCCGAAGCGACACTGGCCGTATCAATTGCGCCGAGAATGAAAGCATATTCAGTGCTGACGGTAGACAAAGCAAGCCTAGCGCAGCATCGATGGGTCCCCTGTGAGGATGGTGTTGAGTTTGTATCATCAGGCAGAATTTGCGGTGAGCAGACCGTTGTCATTGTCGACCCTGATAGCCTGCAAGCATCAGTGTCAAATGAAATTGGCGAAATTTGGATATCTGGCCCCAGTGTAACGCTGGGATATTGGCAAAACCCAGAACAAACCGCTAAAAGCATGGGCGCTACGTTATCAAATCATCCCAATAAAACGTTTCTGAGGACTGGCGACCTGGGTTATATTCACAATCGAGAGTTATTTGTTGCTGGACGGATAACAGACTTGTTGATTATCCGTGGCAGAAACCATTATCCCCAAGACATTGAATTAACAGTCGAACAGACGTCTGAGTTATTTCGTAAATCTGGTTGTGCGGCATTTGGCTGTGAAATAGCCGGTTTTTTGCAACTTATCGTTGTCCAAGAAATTGAACGAGTGGCCATGAGATCATTCGACCCCACACAAGCCAGGCGAAAAGTCATCGAACAAATCGCCTTGAATCATGACATCAAAGTGTTTGAAGTTGTGTTCATTCTACCGGTCTCTCTGCCCAAAACATCTAGCGGAAAAGTGCAGCGCTCGCGTGCTAAACAGATGTATCTTGACAACGAGCTAAGAAAAACAAAAGAAAAGAAACCTAGAGCGGACGCACCTGAAGTGCCCACAGCCAACAATCAATCAAAACTGGGCGTGATTGCCAGTGAGATCTTTGGTGCGCCAGTCGATTTAAATTTATCTTTACTGTCTCTTGGCTTTGATTCGCTGGGTATTATCAGCTTTAAACAGGCAGTTGAAACTCAGTTATTGGTCACTTGTCCGCTTGAGTTGTTATTTGAAAGTCACTCAATTTTGGCGTTAGAGCGCCTATTACAGACCTATCCAAAAATAACACCAGCTGTTGATGTGCCAGCCATTGGGCATGTAGATAGTGTGAATGGCGATAGTTTTGAAATGGCAGAAAATCAAAAATCCTTGTGGCTTGCGCAAAAGATGCAGCCTAATTCAGGTGCCTTTAACTTAGCTGTACCCTTAGTTCTGCATAATGCACCCGATAAAAGTATGCTGAGCTCTGCTTGGCAGTCTTGCCTGACACGTCATCCACTACTAGCGATGACCATTGGGAATGAAGATGAAAGAGTCAGGTTAATCCCAGCCAAGCAGCAAAACGAGATCATATTTCACCAACAAATGCCCGTTTGGAATCATGCTCAAATCGCGGCACAAATAACCCATTTAGCACAGCAACCGCCAACGTTGCATCAACCCAAACTGGCGGCGCTACACTGCTGGCGTCAAGACTCTTCAACGCTGGTACTGACCTTTATCATTCATCACGTTTTAGTGGATATGTGGTCATTGCTGAATTTGTTGGATGAGTTTTTGCAAATCATAAGCGGCAAAACACTGTTACCCGCGCCGCCCACCTTTATTGAATACGTGGCTCATCTGCATGTAAACTCGCAGCAGCTTGAAATTAATCGAAACTATTGGCAACAAAAATTTCAAAACAGTGGTATTGAATCGCTTCGTCTTCCGGGCAACCGTATACGACCAGAAAAACGCACCGGACAGGCAAGTAGTACTTATTTAAATATTGGCATAAACGAAACTAACGCCCTAAAAAATATTGCCAAGAGTCACGGAACAACACTGCACACACTCGTTCTGGCCATTTACTCCATGGTATTGATGAGGTTTAGTGGGCAATCAGGCGTACATGTCGGTGGGCCTACTTTTGGGCGTGAGGATGCACGGTTCAACGACACGGTTGGCTTTTTCGTCAACACCGTGGTTTATCAACTGGAACAGATAGCTGAGTGTACCTTTGCGCAATACCTTGAAAAAGTTAATGAAGAAAGCCGAAACGTGATTCAACACCGACACATTGCGTTTTCCCAAATAGTCAAAAATGCTGGTTTGCCACCCAGCCTAGGTATTCACCCTTTATATCAAGCCAGTTTCACCTTACAAAATAGTCATCGCCTGACGGCTGCTACGCCGATGATTATTAATGGTCCAAACAGCACGTCGTTTGCTGCGTACGGACAACAAGTTGCAACGTTTCCTATGCCGCAGCACAGTTGTCAGGTTGATATCGCTTTAACCATGGTAGAAGTGCAGGGGGGCTTGGAGGGCAGGTTGGACTTTGCCACTGATGTGTTAACCCGTGTATTTGCCGAACAATTAGCGTCTAGTGTGGCGTTAGTAATGTGTCAATTACCAAACCAAATGTCGTGTCCTATAGAATCAATTGCCATTCAATCAGCGCCATCGCCAATTACTGAAGCACCGCCTTCTTTAAAGGCGCAACAAAGTTTTGTGTCAGTTAACCAAACCTTACTTGAAAATAGCCAAAAATTTGCCAAGCAAACGGCCTTCATTTCACAAGGTGAAGCTTATGAATATCAACAATTAGGTTTATCGACTGCACGTTTGGCAGGGCACCTGAAACGGCTCAATGTATCGCAGGGAGACACCGTTGCACTTGCCTGTTCTCGGAGTCCTTATTGGGCTAGTGCGATGTTGGCCATTTGGCAAGTCGGCGCGGTTTATGTGCCCATAGACGACAGTTTGCCCGAACAGCGCGTAATTGATATTTTGGCGCAAGCTTCACCCAAGCTGGTATTGGTTGAAGGCGATAGACTGCCATTTGTCACTCAAAAGGTCGATTTCCAACCACTGTTAAACCAAGCGGTTGAACCCGCGCCGAGCAGCAATATATCGGGTGATGAACCGGCTTATATTATTTTCACATCAGGTACGTCAGGCCGGCCTAAAGGCGTTATCGTCAATCATTATAGTTTGAGTAATCGATTAGATTGGCTCACAACTAATATACCTTTGCTCAGTGCTGAACGCGTCTTACACAAAACCCCCATCAGTTTCGATGTTTCTTTATGGGAATTGTTATGGCCGCTATACAGCGGTGCTACCTGCGTTATCGCCGATGATTTGACTCGAATAGATCCCATTAAACTCGCTGAGTTAATGCGTGAACAGCAGGTTTCGACGGCTCAATTTGTGCCTTCGTTCTTAGCCGTTTTTGTCGATTTTATGCAGCGGGAGTGGCCTGACGATTTAACCCGAATTATCTGCGGTGGCGAGGTATTAACGCCCGATTTGGCACAACGCCTTGGCGTAGAGTCTGGCTTAGAATTGCACAATTTATATGGTCCAACCGAAACGGGATTTGTCACCCACCAACAAATTGTTAACCCACAAGACGCACACGCTATGGGAGACGCTATCAGTCATACAGAGGTTATGATACTCGACAGTGACGACAGGCCCACGCCTGTGGGTGCCAAAGGTGAAATCGTTATTTTTGGCAAAGCCGTCGGGCTCGGCTACGCAAGCCCGCCCA
>JABSOG010000067.1 GCA_013216025.1 Algicola sp.
GATCAACGAGTTGAATAGTCCGGCATTGATTATGGCCCACAACAAAACGTTGGCAGCCCAGTTGTATGGCGAAATGAAGGAGTTTTTTCCGAACAACGCTGTTGAGTATTTTGTTTCATATTACGATTATTACCAGCCCGAGGCCTATGTCGCCTCGACCGATACTTTTATCGAAAAAGATGCGTCAATCAACGAACACATAGAGCAGATGCGATTGTCGGCGACCAAAGCGTTGATGGAAAGAAAAGACGTTATCATTGTGGCATCGGTGTCGGCGATTTATGGTTTGGGCGACCCAGAATCATACATGAAAATGCTGTTGCACCTGCGGGTTGGCGATATCATGGATCAACGGGTTATCTTGCGGCGCTTGTCAGAATTACAATATAAACGTAATGATGTTGACTTTAAACGGGGTTCGTTTCGGGTGCGTGGGGATGTGATTGATATTTTCCCGGCGGATTCTGATAGCCACGCCGTTAGAGTTGAATTGTTTGACGAAGAGATTGAAAAGCTCAGTGTGTTTGATCCGCTCACCGGCGCAGTTGAAAAAACCATGACTCGAACCACTATTTTCCCCAAAACTCACTATGTTACGCCTCGGGCGAAAATTCTTGCGGCGGCAGAAGAGGTCAAAATAGAGCTTGTTCAACGCAAAAAACAGTTAATTGATGCCAATAAACTGGTTGAAGAGCAAAGGATAAGTCAGCGAACTCAGTTTGATCTTGAGATGATGGTAGAGCTGGGTTATTGCTCTGGTATTGAAAATTACTCCCGTTATTTGTCTGACAGGGCACCGGGCGAGCCGCCACCGACGTTGATTGATTATTTTCCCAGTAATGGTTTGTTGATCATTGATGAGTCACATGTGACGGTGTCGCAGATTGGTGCCATGTACAAGGGCGACCGTTCGCGCAAAGAAAACTTGGTGGAGTATGGCTTCAGGTTGCCTTCGGCGCTGGATAACCGGCCGCTTAAATTTGATGAGTTTGAAGCCATTACACCGCAGACTATTTATGTGTCGGCGACACCGGGTAAATACGAGATTGAAAAGTGCGGCATTGATATCGCAGAGCAGATAATAAGGCCTACCGGATTGTTAGACCCCGAGATTGAAGTGCGTCCGGTCGGTACTCAGGTGGATGATTTACTGTCTGAGATTTTTATCAGAACCAAGCTCAAAGAACGTGTATTGGTGACCACGTTGACCAAGCGAATGTCTGAAGATTTGACGGACTACCTTAGCGAGCATGGGGTGCGAGTACGCTATTTACATTCTGATATTGATACCGTAGAGCGGATAGAAATCATTCGTGACTTAAGAATAGGCAAGTTTGATGTATTGGTTGGCATTAACTTGCTGCGTGAAGGATTGGATATTCCAGAGGTATCACTTGTGGCTATTCTTGACGCTGACAAAGAAGGTTTTTTGCGTTCAGAGCGATCGCTAATTCAAACTATGGGCCGAGCGGCAAGGAACCTCAACGGTAGAGCTATTTTGTATGCGGACAGGATCACCGGCTCGATGAAAAGAGCCATGGACGAGACTGACAGGCGACGCGTCATACAGGCCGCACACAACGAAAAACATGGGATTGTGCCTGTAGGATTGAACAAAAAAATCACCGATGTGATGGATATAGGGGGTGGCAAGGTGCCATCGTCGGCCAGTCAGATAGCAGAAAAACTGGCGCTTTATAAAGTCAAATCGCCCAAAGCTTTGGCTGAACAAATCAAAAAGCTGGAAGAACAAATGTTGCAACATGCCCGGAACCTGGAGTTTGAAGAAGCGGCGAGTTGCCGCGATCAAGTGCAGCAGCTGCAATCACAATTGGATCGTTTGTAATGACCCTATTAGCATCAGAACCAAAATCAACATCAGAACCAACGTCAACATCTGAACCAATGCAACCGGATCCGGCGGCGATATTTTCAGCACTTGCCCGGGGTGATTACGACTCACAGCAGATGCAAAGATTATTTCATGGCCGTGGTCATACATTCCCCGGCCTAGATTTTATTACGGTGGATTGGTACCCACCGGCATTGTTTATTTGCGTGTTTCGCCCGGTCGAACAAAGTTGGCTGGACGCGTTGGTCGAGCAAGTCTGGGACAGACAACAAACTTGGGTAAATGCAGGACAGACAGAAATTCGGTCAACTGTAGGACAGACAGATGATGAGGAGATTGCAGGACAGACAGAAAGTGATGGAAGCCAAGACCAAACAAAGCAGGACAGACAAAAAAGTCAGGTAAAGGCCTTGGTTCTGCAACGCAGACAAGGGGCTGATACGGTATCGGTTGTGGTTAAAGGAGAATTACCCAAGCCACATGTTGTTAAAGAAAAGGACAGACAGATTTATGTGCAGTTAAACCAGTCACAAAACGTGGGGGTTTTTCCTGACATGATTAATGGACGGGATTGGGTTTGTGCTCACAGTGAGCAGCGAAATGTTTTGAACTTATTTTCGTATACTTGCCTGTTTTCTGTCGCCGCCATGCAGGGCGGGGCCTCTGGGGTGGTTAATGTCGATATGAATAAGTCGGTGACGGCAACCGGTCGCAAAAACCATCAGCTCAATGAATTGGATATGGGCCGGGTTAAATTCTTCAGCCATAACATTTTCAATTCATGGGGCAAGATCAAACGCCATGGTGCCTATGACCTTATCATTGTTGACCCGCCCAGTTTTCAAAAAGGCAGTTTTGTATTAACCAAAGACTATCAACGATTGATCAAACGCTTGCCCGAACTGGCCTTGGATAATGCGGATGTCATGTTGTGTTTGAATTCACCAGAGGTTGACAGCTCTTTTCTTTTGGCGCTGGTAGTCGAGCATTGCCCGCAATTGCGGTTTGTTCAGCGCTTGGATAATCACTCAGACTTTCCTGAGAAAAACCCTCAAAAAAGCCTCAAAGTGTTGCTGTTTAAATTTGATTGAATTTGTTTGAAATCTAGTGCAATAGCCTGTCAGGCACTATCGAAAGGCTGCATTGTTCCAAAATTAGTTCGATTTTATCACTGTTGACGTTACCTAAACGATAAATTGCATTGAGTATTTTGTCTTGTACATCCAACGGTATCTGCATGGCTTCAAGATAAAGGTGGGCTTTTAAATCGTTGCTTTGGCTGTGTGGCTGATGGGCAGTAGTGCCGAGGCATAATTGCTGCAACGTAGCCGCCTGAGTTTGGGTTATTGAGTTCATTAATACCTCGTATGGGCGTCAGTTATTCAAAGTTGTGCCATTAACTTTAGTCGGTTCCAGCAAAAAGATTAGATTGTTTGTTAATTAACCCGGTTGTAATTATGCGAATTTGATGTTTCAGGACAGACAAAATAGTAAAAACCACGAGGACAATAAATAATCAAATAATCTGAGCACAATTTTCCTACTGTGCAATACTTAGGTGGAAAATGGACGAAATTAACTCAAGGATAGAATCATGACCACTGCCCGCCGCAAATTAATCAATGAACAAGCCACCCCTTATTATTCAATTACAACCAACTGTGTTAGACGCACTTTTTTGAACGGATTTGACAAATTAACCGGCAAAGATTACGAACATCGACGCCAATGGATTGAAGATAAGATGTTTGATCTAGTGGATGTATTTGCCATTGATATCTGCTCTTACACCATAATGAGCAATCATTACCATTTAGTACTTCATATTGATAAGAAAACAGCGGTGAGTTGGACTTTTAAACAGATATTTGAACGTTGGCAACAGTTGCATACACTTGATGCTTTGGCCGTGCGCCATATGGCCGGAGAGCATTTTGATGATGTATTGCAGTTGGAATTGGCCCGTATTGCCGCTGATTATCGCGAGCGTTTGATGAGTATCAGTTGGTTTATGCGAGAATTGAATTTGGATATCGCCAAACGTGCTAATAAAGAAGATAAGTGCAAGGGCAAGTTTTGGGAGGCTCGTTTTCACAGTCAGGCACTTTTGGACGAAGCTGCGCTACTCGCTTGTATGGCTTATGTTGATTTGAACCCGGTTAGAGCGAAAATGTGTCACACCCCTGAAGAATCTGACTACACATCGATTCAAACCCGAATAAGACAAATTCTTTATAACGAATGTAAAAACAAAAAGTTAATGCCGTTTAAAAATTCAGCTAACAGTGATGGTAACGTCTTGATGTTTGATGAAAAAGACTATTTAGAGTTGGTCGATTGGACAGGGCGGATCATCAGGGAAGATAAGCGCGGAGCAATAGCAGCAGATATGCCTGGCATCCTGACCCGATTGGGGATGGAACATAAAGAATGGTTTATTCGAGCCCGATATTTTCAAATCAGATTTAAATCTGTTGCGGGGGCATGGGATCTGATGCAGCAGGCGGCGAAAGTATTCAAGCAGCATTGGTTTCAGGGTAAGCCGTCAAAAGACATTGCCTTGTAGCACTTGCCAAAGTAAGATAAATTTTGACTTTGCAACTCAGGACGTTGTGTTTTTGGTGGTAACTCATTAGGCAGGTCTTGCTGTCATTCTTTGTGGGCTTTTATGAGCCCCTTGGCAGCGGGGATTTTTCAAACTCGTTCAATTAGAGTTAAAAGCTTGCTGCACCCATTCCGTCAATTTTAAAATCTGTCTGTCCTTCAATTACTGCTGGCGAGAAAGCGTCTGTCCTATATAATCTTTTTATGAAGCATATATTTGTCTGTCCGAGTTTAACAAGTTTCAATTTTCAAGGTTGTCGTTTCATGCTGTCCAGCTTGTTTAAAAATTGTTTGTTTGCGTTGCAGCTGTTCTTATGCGTTGTAACGTGGCCAAGTTATGCTCAGGAATTTGACGAGCGCAGGGTTCGCAGCGGATTGAAACTGTTTCGAACCGTTTTGGCTGCTGATCGGGATATCCATCGCAAGCGGACTGTAGACGATAAACTATTGGTATTGCTGGTTTACACTAACGCCCAGCACAATGCTAAAACATTTGCCGAAGAGCTGGAAAATCTTGGCTTGGGCAATAAAAAAGGTATGATCCGTAATATGCCGATAAAAGTTAAGGTTATCAATAACAAACAATTGGTGAGTTATCGTGAAAAGCGTGTTGCTGGCGTTTATTTAACCCAATCACTGTTTGACGATGAATTGGCAAAATTGGTGCAATTTGGTATCGATAAACACGTTGTCGTCTATTCACCCTTTGAAGGTGATGTCGACAAAGGTGTTTTTGGCGGCTTGGTCATCGACACTCGAATTCATCCATTGATTAATATTGACACCATGAAGGCATCCAAGTTGAGGATCAAATCTTTTTTCTTGAAGGTGGCGAAAAAACATGAAAGTTGAACACAGCAGTTCAAGCGTGCGGATTTGGATCTCAATATCTTTTGCGGTATTGGCCATCGCACTGGAATTAACGATGGCAAGTTATTGGTCCAACATCCTCGAACCTCGGCTCAAATCCCAAGCCAAAACCAATGCCCAACTACTGGCCCAATCTCAGGCGATAGCCTTGGCCAATGTTTTGTCTAGGATACATTCGGACGTGACGGCTAAACAACAGGTGCAAGGTGTCTTTGACAATCTGTTGCTCATTAAAGACCCCAGCCTTGACGCTCACTTTTTCGTCGCAATCACCCTAGAGGTCGATTACGACGTGGTAACTGTTACGCCCGAATTGCTAAACCTGTCACAGGGCGATAAAAACTGTCTGTCCTGCTTTGAAGCGCCGGTGGAATTGTATTCCACCGAGACCGATGAGTTGCTGGGTATTGCTATTTTTTATGTGTCTGACGTGTTTTTCCGAAGTATTAAAACCGATCTCAAAGACCGTTTTATTGTCGAGGGGGTTATCGTTTTTGCCCTATTGTTGTTGCTGTGGATTGTCGTTATCACACTGGTTAGAAGCTTGTATCGCAATATTGAGCAGCGACGTATAACCCAGCAAGCGTTGGTTATCGCCAAAGAACAAGCCGAATCTGCCAACGAAGCTAGAGGACAGTTTTTGGCTAACATGAGCCACGAAATTCGAACCCCCATGAATGCCATTATCGGCCTGTGTTATATCGTGCTGAAAAGTGACTTGACCTCTTATCAACGCAATTACTTATCAAAGGTTCATTCTTCAGCTCGCTCACTGCTGGGTTTAATCAATGACATTCTTGATTTTTCAAAAATTGAATCTGGCAAATTCAACATCGAACAAATTGAATTTGATATGGATGAAGTGCTGTGCGACTTGTCGCAGATGATCATGCCAAAGGCCGGTGAAAAAGAACTCGATATTCTCTATTCCGTTGACGCAGACGTACCTTACAAGCTCAAAGGTGATCCGTTTCGGTTGGGCCAGATACTGCTGAACCTAATCAATAACGCCATCAAGTTTACTGAAAAAGGCGAAATTCTGGTCAAGATCAAATTGGCAGAGCAAAAAACAGCCGAAAGAGTCACACTGCTATTTTCAGTTAAGGATACGGGCGTGGGGATAAGGGAAAGTGCTATTGGCCAGTTATTTTCGTCATTTACTCAGGCTGACAGCAGTATGAGCCGCAAATATGGTGGCACCGGACTTGGCCTCGCGATCTGTAAAAATCTGGTAAAAATGATGGACGGCCAAATCTGGGTTGAAAGTGAACTGAACAAAGGCAGCACGTTTTATTTTACCGCGCAATTTGAAATGGATGAACCCGAGCAATTTGATCGCTTTATTATCCCAGAAGAATTTTCAGGGATTAATGTAATGATTGTCGACGACAGCGAAACTTCAAGAGCCGTGTATAGCGAAATGATGGCATCGTTTGACTTTAATGTCACTGCACTGCCGGGTTCACAACAAGCCATTGAAACGTTAAGAAACCAGCCAACCAACAACCCTTTTGAACTGGTCTTTATGGATTGGAAAATGCCGGATATGGATGGTATCACAGCGGCCAAAATCATCAAAACGGATGATTCAGTAGTTAAAAAACCGTCGATTATTTTGATTAGTGCTTATGCCCAAGACGATGAATTTATTGAGGCAGAACAATATCTTGATGCCTATTTACTTAAACCTATTTGCCAGTCGGTATTGTACGACTGTATTGTTGGTATTTTTTGTCAGGTGCCGCGAAAATCCTATGTTCACTTTTCATGTGAAAGTATTCGTTTATCAGTGGCCTCTCAATACGCTGGACGCAAGATATTGCTAGTTGAAGACAACAAAACCAACCAAGAAGTTGCGATTAATTTGCTCAGCGAAGTACAGCTGTCGGTTGACAGCGCCTTTAACGGCAAAGAGGCAATAGACAAGTTAGCAAACAATCGTTACGACCTAGTGTTGATGGATGTGCAAATGCCCGAGATGGATGGCATCACCGCCACCAAACGGATTCGTGCTGATTTGAATATAAAGATACCCATTGTCGCCATGACGGCCCATGCCATGCAAGGGGACAAAGATCGCTGCCTTGCTGCCGGGATGGATGATTACATCACCAAACCGATTGATGTTGAACATTTTTATCATACTCTGGGTAAATGGCTGGCAGTAGCGGCCAAAATCACGCCTGCGGCAATACCTGCGACTGTGCCTGTTGAAATGCAAGCGGCAGTACCGGTAGCCATAGTTGAACCACAAAACATTGCAAAGCCTACAACCAGGCCTGTATCACAAAGTGCATTAGAAACCGCACAAACGCCCAGATTGCCCGAGTTCCCCGGTATCGATGTTAAGTCGGCGTTGACCCGGTTAATTGGCAACGAATCGTTGTTGCTAAAATTGATCAGCTATTTCAAGCAACACAACGAAGATAAATTTGCTGAGCTCAAAAGTGCGTTGGAACGTAATGATACCGTACTGGCCCGAGAGATAGTCCATGCGATAAAAGGCGAGGCTGGCAATATTGGTGCTAACGAAGTTTTCACTTTGGCGAGTGCTATGGAAAAGGCTTTGGCTGACAACGACCCGGCATTTACAACGTTATTTGTTGATTTACAACCCGCGATATTGCGCGTTTTTAAAGCCTCCGAGCTGTCCCTTGCACATTTGGCGCAATTGGAGAATGATAAAATACAACTTAACGAATTGACAAATACCGCAGCCAAAACGGGGGTTGTAGCAGATTCGGTTGAAGATCTTCAGGTCCTATTGAAAGAAATTTCGCAGTTGTTATCGAAAAATAATTTAAAGGCGAAAAGTTTGATAGAGCGTTTAAGCCTGCATTTGTCATTGCCTGAGTTCGAATTTGAACACGGTCAGTTAAACCAGTGCATGAGTGTGTTGGATTTCAAAGGTGCCCAGCATCAAATCAACGCCTTGTCGGAAAAAATGGCGGATAAATTTACGGAAATATTGGGGACAGACAAATAATGGCCAACTTAACGACAAATCCGCAACGGTCCAATTACAGCGTGTTGATCATTGACGAGTCGAGTGAGAACATCGGTCAACTGCATCAGATGTTAAGCGGCGACTTTGATGTGCACTTTGCCACTGATGAGGACAAGGCTCTGACGATGATGGATGAGCTGCAACCCGACATCGCTGTTATTGGCTCAAATACAACAGGTTTCGATCGGTTTGTGTTGTGCCAGCAGTTGGGTTGTGCGGCTGTTATGTTGGTTAACAACCCAAATGTAGAGGATATGGTCAAAAGTTTCGCTTTTGGTGCAGTGGACTACTTGTCTATGTCAGTTAATGCCGAAGTATTCAAGTTAAGGATGCACGCGCACAGTGTGATGGCCAGAACGGCTAAATTAAAGAAACATACACTGAATGAGGCGGCAGTAATGCCAGAGGCTGAGTCGGCCATTGAAGAGCAGGACAGACAAAAAGTGTTAATCGTTGATGACTCGATCAGCAATATTCAGGTATTGAACGAAATACTGGGTGATGATTACGAGATATTTTTTGCTACCAATGGCAAGCAGGCCATTGAGATGGCACTCGAAGAGCAGCCAGACCTGATTGTACTTGATGTTGTGATGCCTCAAATGGATGGTCACAAGGTGTGTGAAAAACTCAAGACTATGCAGGAAACCAAACACATTGGGATCATATTTGTCACCGCGCTGAACGAAGTGCAGGACGAAGCCAAAGGACTGCGATTGGGGGCGATTGATTATATTGTCAAACCGTTTAGTGCGCACATTGTTAGAGCCAGAATGCACAATCATATGGAACTGGTCAAACATCGAAAGAAACTGAGTAGCTTGTCGATGACCGATGGCATGACAGGCATCGCCAACCGGCGTCAATTCGATCAAGTCATGCAAAGGGAGCTACATCGAGCCATTCGAAACCAAGAATATTTTTCATTGTTTTTAATTGATATCGACAACTTCAAAAAATACAACGACCACTATGGGCATGTTAACGGTGACGAGTGTCTTAAAGAGATTGCCACTGCTATCGCTAGCAGCAGGGTGAGAATGACCGATTTTGTTGCTCGTTATGGGGGGGAAGAATTTGCGGTTGTTTTGCCAAATACTGATAAGGGAGGGGCTAGGGTCATGGCGAATAAAATGCTCAACGCGATAACAAACCTAGGCATTGCACATGTAAATAATAATGGCTTTGGCATTGTTACCGCAAGCGTGGGTGTGCAATGCATCGTGCCGGATAGTCAAATGAGTATTACTAGTTTGATTAAACAGGCGGATGAAGCTTTATATAAGGCAAAGTCAATGGGACGTAACCGAATCGTTTTTATTGAGGACCTCTGTTAATTCTGTCTGTCCTCGATTGAATCATTAAATCTGTCTGTCCAGGATTATTCATAAACCAGCGGGTCAACCGTACCGTTGAGCTCAAATGCTTCGAGCCGCTCTTGACAGGCACCACATTTACCGCAAGCCTTCTCTCTTCCATTGTAACAGGTCCAAGTATCGCTATAGTCCAAGCCCATGGCAAGGCCATCGGTCAAAATTGCAATTTTTGATTTGTATAGGTAAGGGGTGACGATTTCTACGGCTTCGTAGTTGGCGATTTGGCATACCGCATTCATTTTATCGACAAATTCGGGTCGACAATCTGGGTATATCGCGTGGTCACCCGAGTGGGCGCCGTAATAAACTTTTTCGGCTTCAATCGATACCGCATATCCCACCGCCATAGACAACAAAATCATGTTGCGGTTTGGCACTATGGTTTGCTTCATGCTTTCTGATTCATAGTGCCCTTCTGGCACCTCTATGTTGTCAGTCAGCGCTGACCCACCAATAATTTGGTTGATGGCTGAAATATCAACAATCTTATGGGCAACATTTAATTTGGCGCAAATTTCTTTGGCGCATTCAAGTTCTTTGACATGACGCTGCCCATAATTAAAAGACAGGGCATATACCTCATAGCCTTTTTGAATGGTTTTGTTCAACACGGTAAAAGAATCCATACCGCCGGAAAAAATAACTACAATTTTTTGCGCCATATTTGACTTACTCTCAGATATAATAAGGGGTTACTGCAATTTGGCCCGCCAGAACTGCGCTGGGAAAATCAGCAGGGCGCGAATTTTACTCTAAGTTTTGCTGATACTAAAGCGAAGGTGCTTAATTTGTACAAAATTAATGAAATATTTGAAACCCTCCAGGGCGAAGCCACGTACACCGGCACGCCTTCCATCTTTGTTCGTCTGCAAGGCTGTCCGGTTGGC
Organism: Algicola sp.; assembly: GCA_013216025.1. Taxonomy (GTDB): domain Bacteria; phylum Pseudomonadota; class Gammaproteobacteria; order Enterobacterales; family Alteromonadaceae; genus JABSOG01. Next base: position 10,597 of record JABSOG010000067.1, read on the forward strand.
TGTGCCTGGTGTGATACCAAACATACCTGGGAAATCGACCCCGAACTCAAATCAGATTTGACGGCCATTGTCGAAAAACCTGCGGATTCGGAGCATTGGAGTGAAGTCAGTGTAACCGAGTTGCTGGCCTGCTTTGAACAACGGGGTTATCAGGCCAAACACATCGTGATCACTGGTGGAGAGCCTTGTTTGTATGACCTCAATCCAATGTGCGAAGCCCTTCATCAAAACGGCTTCACCACTCAAATAGAAACCAGCGGTACCTTTGAAGTCAAAGTGCCCGAACAGACCTGGGTCACGGTTTCACCCAAAATTAATATGAAAGGCGGCTATAAAATGCTGGCCAGTGCTCTTCACCGGGCAAATGAAATAAAACATCCCATTGCAATGGAGCGTCACGTTGAAGAATTGGAATCTTTGCTGGCTGAGCATCAAGTGCAAGACAAGTTGATTTATTTGCAACCCATCAGTCAAAAAGCCAAGGCCACCAAACTGGCGATTGAGGTTTGTATCAAAAAAAACTGGCGTTTGTCGGTTCAATTGCACAAGTATTTGGGCATTAATTAATGGACTTAAGAGCTTTTGGCGAGCCAACGGTTTTATTGTCCTTGGTTGGTGTGTTGTTATTACTTGTGGTGATTGGCTTGTTATTACCCATCAATCGAAGGCTTAAACATAACGATAACAATGAGCTGTTGGTCAAGTCGATTGGTGAACAACTCGACTTGCAGCGCGAGCAACTGACCCATTTGTTGTATAACCAGTTTGGTGAGGGCAAAGAACACAGTCAAAATCAGTTTGCCCAGCAAAAGCAGTACATCTTTGCTTTACTGTCAGAGCAAAAACAAAGCATTGAAAACAAATTCAACGAACAGTTGATGGCCAACCTGCGCAGTGGCAATGAGTTAAAGGAAAATCTGATGTCGTTGCTAAGTGCGCAAAAAGATCAATTCAACGAAAACCAAATCAATGCGTTGACCAAACTCAATGAGCAATTGAGCACATTGACCAAACAATCCCGCGAAGAATTAAGTCAGTCATTACATCAAAATGCGCAAGCGATTGGTTTAAGAATGGCAGAGCTGACCCAAACCACCGATCAGCGGCTAAAAGAGATAAGCGGCCAAGTCGAAAAGAAGCTTAGCGAAGGGTTTGAAAAAACAACTCAGACATTTAACGATATCCTCAAGCGATTGGCCTTGATTGATATAGCACAGAAGACCATCACCTCACTGTCTAGTGAGGTCGTTAGCTTGCAGGAGGTTTTAGCCGACAAGCGTTCTAGGGGCGCATTTGGCGAAGTGCAGCTGACCAGTTTGATTCGAAATGTATTGGCCGAAAACCAGTTTTCTTTTCAGCACACTTTGTCTAACGGGCGGATTGCCGATTGCGTGTTGTTTTTGCCCCCGCCCACTGGAAACGTGGTGATCGACGCCAAATTTCCATTGGAAAGTTTTCGGCGCATGACCGACAACGAATTGGCGCAGTCTGATCGTAAAAGCGCCCAGCGCCAGTTTAAAGTGGATGTACGCAAACACATCAATGATATTGCCGACAAATACCTGATTGAAAATGAAACCTCAGATGGTGCGCTGATGTTTATTCCCGCAGAGGCTATTTTTGCTGAGATCCACGGACATCACCCGGATATTTTGGAATTTGCCTATAAGCGGCGGGTATGGTTGGCATCGCCGACCACTTTGATGGCGATATTAACGACCGCTAGAAGTGTTTTAAAAGATCAGGCAACCCAGAAGCAGGTTCATATCATTCAAGAGCATCTGGTGCTGTTGGGAGGCGATTTTAATCGTTTTAGAACCCGCTTTAACAATTTGGCCAAACACATCGATCAGGCGGCAACCGATGTACAGCTGATCCACACGTCAGCGAACAAGATCAGCAATCGCTTTGGCAAGATTGAAAAGGTCGAAATGTTGGACGCTGTTACGACTGATGAAAGTGAGGTTTGATTTTCAAAACCTGTCTGTCCAGAATTGGATTAAATTTTGTCTGTCCTGAAATAGCATTGATTTCTGTCTGTCCTGAAACAGTCGCTCCTGTGCATCCATGCACTTGCGACATTCGCACATCCAAGTGCATCAAAAAAGCCATAACACAACAGTTATGGCTTATTCATCAACCCAAAATTATTTCTGGTCTTTAAGTTTCGGCAACTTCAATCCCAATTCGCGGCCTTTATGACGTGCATAATAAGTGCCGCCTAAAAACATCATGGTGGCAAATATCAATTCCAAAATGGCATAAGGCAGGTCTTCGGGTATTACCCACAACGTGGTGAGACCATGCATGAAATAGATCATAACCAAAAAATTGGCCCAAGCATAAGTGTACGGGGTGCCTTTTAGCAAACCTCTCATGGGAATAAACAAAGGCAGCCAAAATAATGCCAAAGAAAGCTTGATGCTGATCCCTTCTGACGGATTGAGCCAAATTAGCCATACCGGCATCAAAATCAATAAGCCAAAATAACCAATCAGGGTTATTAGTCTGAGTAATGGTACATTTACCGGTTTTCCCTGCTTTGAGGGTTGATTGGTCGGGTTTTCATCGTCGCCATTTGGCGTCATAGTATCATTCATTGGTTTAACTTTCTGGTTGTTTGAGCAAGACGAAAGCCCAGTGCAATGCACAGTTCGGTTTCGTCTGCGGATAAGTTGCTGTCGTTGTTTAGTCCCGCAACATGTGAGGCCCCATAGGGAGTTCCGCCCGTGAGGGTGGCATTTAAAGCCGGTTCGCTGTAGGGCAGGCCCTGAATTAACATGCCGTGGTGCAGTAGTGGCAACATCATGGTCAACAAGGTGGACTCATTGCCGCCATGCATTGATGACGACGAGGTGAACACGCTAGCCGGTTTGTCAATCAAGTCACCACTGAGCCACTGGATTGAAGTGGTTTCCCAAAACTGTTTCATCGATGCCGCCATATTGCCGAATCGCGCTGGGCTGCCCAGTGCTATGGCATGACAATCTTTGAGATCTTGCTCAGTAACAAAGGCATCACCTGTGCCTTCGTTTTTTTGTCTGTCCTCAAAGTCATCGGCTCTTTGTTGTCTGTCCTCAATTATTGAAGGAACAGCTAGCGAAGGAACAGTACGCAGCACTGCTTCACATCCAGCTTTTTCTATGCCGAACGCGACCTTGTTCGCCATCGTCTCAACCGAGCCGTGTCGCGAATAGTACAGTACCAAGATTCTTAAAGGGGATTTCATACTTAAAACAGCTCAAGAACCTGCTCTGGTGGGCGGCCAATTTTGGCTTTGTCACCGTTGACCACTATCGGCCGTTCAATCAGTTTGGGGTTGGCTATCATGGCTTCAATCAGTTGGGTTTCGCTCAAATTGGCATTTTTGAGGTTCAATTCTTTGTAAATGGCTTCTTTGTTGCGCATCAGTTGTTGGGCGCTGGTCATGCCAAGTTTTGTTAGCAATGACTCAATAGTGGCGGCATCGGGAATATTTTTTAAGTATTCGACAACGTCAACCTCAATATTGTTGTCCTGCAACACTTGCAAGGTCTGGCGGCTTTTTGAACAACGAGGGTTATGGTAAATAGTAACAGACATTAGGGTATCCAAAGGCGCGGTGCCAGCTTAAGGTTTAAAACGCGCTATTTTAATGAAGTTTGCTCAGGATTCAAAGCTGTTTTATTTGTTCCAACTTATCTCTATAACGTTTTTGTAATGCTATCAACCGTTTGGATTCGAGTATTTTGTCGTCGCCGAGCTTAGCAAGCGACAGTTTTAACTCTTCAATGGATTGATCATACAGCGATATCAGCGCGAAAGTCTGGGCTCGCATTTCGTGGTACTTGGCGAGGTTTTTCATTTGACCATAAGCCGTGGTCAACAAGTCGGTGGCAATATAATCTTGACCATGGCTGATGGTGTAGCGATTAAGCAGGTCGACTGCTATCTGAGGTTTTTTCGCTTCAATAGCAACGCTGGCGTAGTTAAGGGTGACCACTGGATTGTTGGGACGTAACTTGTAATGCTGCTCTAAAAACGCAATGGCGGTGTCGAATTTTTGCATTTTGGTTAGTATATCGGTATAAGTGTCAATGTAATAGAGATTCTTGGCATCTCTGAACAGTAATTGCTGAATTTCAGCTTCTGCTTTTTTCAACTGATCGGAGTCAGTATAAGCCAACGCCAAACCATATTGCGCGGCTTCTATTAAGACATAATTTTTGGTTTTGATCATATTTTTAAAATACTTAACCGCTTCTTTGGGTTTTAACTCGTAACGGGCCTTAATTCGGCTTTTGACCAAGTGAAAATCCAGCGAGGCCGCGCGCGGGAATCGAGGAAATTGCTGGGCGCGTAATTTTGAATCGGCCACCCGGCTTTCGGGAAGAGGGTGGGTCATCAAAAATGCTGGTGGGGTCGAAGTATAGCGAAAGCGGGCACCGAGTTTGTCAAAAAAAGAGGGGGCGGCGTAGGGATCAAATCCGGCAATGGCCAAGATTTTTATGCCGATTCGGTCGGCTTCCTTTTCGTTGGCCCGGGTAAAGTTGATGCTCGATTGAGCAGCCCCTGCCTGAGTCGCCATGATGGTGGCCATACCTGCCTCGGGGCTGAGCACGGCCAATAAAACACCGGTTAAGAGGCCTGCCAATGTTAAAGGTGAGTTGAGTTTTTGACTTTCAAAACGGCGCGACAAATGGCGCTGGGTAACGTGCGAAATTTCATGGGTTAAAACCGAGGCCAGTTCGCTTTCATTTTCGGTCATGCTGATAAGGCCAGTATTCACCGCAACATTGCCGCCAAAAAAGGCAAAGGCATTGATGTTTTTGTCTTTGACCACAAAAAAGTTGAAAGGGAAGTGGATATCGTCAGCGTAAGTGATGAGCTTGTTGCCCAGCGCATTAAGGTATTCGCTGATCAGTGGGTCGTAATCCACCGGCATCCGCGCCCGGGTTTGACGCATCAATATGTCGCCAAGTATCTTTTCTTTTTCGTAACTGATGGTCGACAGCGCGTTAGAACCAATATCTGGCAGTACATTATTGCTGGCATAACTGGGGTTTTGAATCACGCCAAAAGTCAAAAAAGCCATGGTTAAAATCGTGTACAGCCGGTTTATCATCTAAATTATTACCTCATCTTCCTGGGCTACCTTGCAATCCCGCCATCAATAAAGCGTCGGGATCTTGTGCGAGTAATTTCTCTTGTATGTCGTAATATTGTCGTATTGATACGCCATCGACCTTGACGATATCGAATTCTTTTTTCAAAAAACCAAGTACATGGTTTACCGATTTAAACGCATGAATGATCAACGCCTTATCGGCTTCGTCACCACGCTGAAAGTAAAAATCAATAAACTTATGTAATTGATTAATGCGCAATAAGATTTTCATATCGTATGGATCCCATACCCTAAACTCCATCAAACGATTGCCTTTAACGTATTGATCAATTTCCTTGCTCTTGGCAAACGGGAATGCATGTAACTCAAATCCTCGGTCAGTAAATATCTGGTACAAAGCGAGTCGGGGTTTGTTTTCACAATGAATCGTACCATCTTTGTCTATGTGGCCGCCCAAAAGTTCAACATTCCAATTGCGTATATCGACAACTCTTTTTAACGCGGTGTCAAAGCCATGGGTTAGCAATCCCTCAGATTCACCGAGCGATTGGGATACCATATGATAAAAAGGCGGTAATTCACCCCAGTTGAGGGTCTTTTTCAAGAGATTAATGTGTTTCAACGTCGGATTAGGGGGGAGATCAAATTTTCCGCTTGCGCCGGCCATGGGTCTATCCTTTGTACTGTGCAGTAACTCTGACTATAAGAATAACGCAAATTACAGTTAATGAGATTGTTTAAAACTGTTAAAGTTCAGATAATGAGGCAAAGTAGACAAAAAAAAGACGCCATGAAATCAAAACCTGATAATTTGTACTTTGACGCTACCGACTTGAAATGTCCATTGTTATTTGTCAAAACCAAACAATGGATTAACCGCCTGGAGCCAGCTGGCCGATTGCAGTTAAAGGTCAATAATAGGGATGGCAGCGAAAACATAAAGAAGTATCTCGACAAGTTGGGTTTGGCGTATACTGTCAGCGAAACGGTCACGTCCCGTTCTGTATTTTGGATCACCGCAAAGGAACAATAGTTGATGTATGAGTTTTTAAGTGCCTGGTATAAACGAAAATTTTCTGATCCCGAATCGGTCACCCTGTTTTTGTTGTTGGTGATAGGTTCACTGACCCTATATTTTGTCGGCCATGTCATGGTCCCAGTGCTGGTCGCCATCGTCATTGCCTATTTACTAGAATGGCCAGTGGCCAAAATGACCAGAATGGGGGCTTCGCGTACCGCAGCTACTGCGGTTGTGTTATTAATATTTGTCAGTGTCTCTATCGCAGTCATGGTCGGACTTGTGCCGATATTCTGGCAACAGGGCAGTAACCTGATTTCAGAAGCCCCAGCGATGCTCGAACAAGGCAAAAACTACTTAAACCTGTTACCCGAAAAATATCCTCAGTTAATCAGCAAAGAACAAATTCAATTGATCATGTCCACTGTCGATGGCGGCATTGTCGAAATCGGCCAAAAAGCCATATCGGTTTCTTTTTCGACCCTACGCGATTTGGTGGCATTGTTGATTTATCTGATTTTGGTGCCCTTGATGATTTTCTTCATGCTTAAAGACAAAACCGTGCTGGTCGAAAGCTTCAAGTCGTTGTTGCCAAGCACGCGGCGTTTAATCACCCAAGTGTCTAACGAAATGGACATTCAAATCATGAACTATATTCGCGGTAAATTGATTGAGCTAGTCGTTGTTGGTTTTGCCACTTATATAGTACTGGCCATTTTTGATATGCGTTATGCCGCATTATTTGGTTTGCTGGTGGGGTTGTCAGTGCTGGTGCCATTCATAGGCGCAGCAGTGGTGACGATTCCGGTGGTATTGGTGGGTTTGGCACAATGGGGCGTATCACCAGAGTTTTGGTATGCAATGATAGCCTACGGTGTGGTTCAAGCGCTTGACGGTAATTTGCTGGTGCCGCTGCTGTTTTCTGAAGCGGTTGATTTGAATCCAGTTTATATCATTATCGCGGTGCTGTTCTTTGGCGGTGTGTGGGGGTTTTGGGGGGTGTTCTTTGCCATTCCATTGGCTGCGCTGGTTAAGGCTCTATTAGGCGCCTGGTCAACCCCCAAAGAAGTGGGTGCGACTGACGTTGCTTGATTTCGTCGCAAAGAGGATGCGAAAGAACTTGATAAAACCTCACCGAATACACGGTGAATACTGATAAAACCTCATACGGAGGATGGGCCGAACTTGTGAGGCGTAGTTAGCGCTTGCGCGTAACCCATCGGTTACTCGTCGTTAACAGCTAAACCTTTGTTATACGAATGATGGTTCAATTCATGGTTTGACGATGGGTTACGGTTGGGCCCGATGGGTTACGGCTCGTACCTCGCCTAAAGGTTGCCAGCTCCTGACGCAACCACCTCACTTACATCCATGTAAGCGACCCATCCTCCGACGGCACGTTGTGGCAACAGTTGTGTTAAATCGGGTTGTTACCTTTGGCTGTTCAAGTAATCCAAGACCTGCGTATGATGTTCTTTGGTCTTAAACTTGTTGAACACATGTGCAACCGTGCCGTCACTGTTGATTAAAAAGCTCTGGCGGTGGATACCGTCATAAATTTTGCCCATGAATTTTTTCTCGCCCCACACACCAAAACCATCGGCAACTGCGTGGTCTTCGTCTGACACCAAAGTGAAGTTCAATGCTTTTTTCAGCACAAAGTTAGCCAGCTTTTTCACCGGATCTGGGCTGATGCCAATGACCCTAACATTCAATGTCTTCAATTCACTTTCGCTGTCACGCAAGCCCTCGGCCTGAATGATACAACCCGGGGTCATCGCCTTGGGGTAAAAGTAAACCAATACTTGGCCATGGTTCAAATAGTCTGCCAGTGCTACTGCATCGCCGTTTTGGTCGTTCAGGGTAAATGCGGGGGCTTTATCGCCTGCTTTAAGAGTATTCAAGATAAATGGTCCTTTTGCTGATTAATGGATGGCACAGACTACGCGGTACAAGGATGTGCCGCCATTTCAACCGGCAGCCGCTGCTGTTGTTGAAATGTGAGCGATGTTCTACTCGGCAGCCGCTGCTGTGCTTGAACGTAGCGGTTTCCTGAAATCTCACATTTGCACACGGATGTGCTTATC
>JABSOG010000679.1 GCA_013216025.1 Algicola sp.
TGAACGCGGACACAATGCAGCAACATCATCTACGTTACGCGGGATCTGATTGTCGTTTTTGTTAACCAATTCACCGTACATGACATTCATGCTCAAATCGTCACTGAAATGACCGGTGTAGTTCAAAATTTTGATGTCGCCACCGTCTTCAACAGTGTAGCGACTCGTTTCATAACGGTGTGCACCAATGTAGGCGTCGGTCGCAGCATCGAACGGCACCTCGTTGGCTACATCGTTATTGGCATATCGAACATAGTCACGGTCAGTTTCGTTTTGAATGTAAGTCGCTGACAACAAATGATCATCAGTAATGTACCAGTCCAATTTTATGATGGCATTCGGGTTGTCGACAACACGTTCTGTACTGGTAGCACGATAGAAGTATTCTCTTTGGTGCTTTTGAAACTCAACGTTGGTGTAGAAGAATAAAGTATCTTCGATGATTGGACCGCCAGCAGAGAGGTTGTAGGTCAAAGAGTTGCTGGTATCATCGGAAGCGTAAATCGATTTGCCCAAATACTCACCAGTGTCCGGATCTTTAGATTCAAAGTCATTACGATCTTGCCTGGTAGAACGCAGGCTTTCAGGTGAGTAATAAGCCGCAACACCAAATTCCCAGTCGTTGCTACCTGATTTAGTAATGATGTTGGTAACACCACCCAAAGAACGACCATATTCTGCGCCATAACCACCAGTCTTGACCTGGGTTTGTGCGATAGCGTCAAAAGGCAGGGTCGCAAAGCTTAAGAAGTCACGCAAGTTGGTGGCATCGAAGCCATCAATGTAGTAACCGTTTTCTGCAACAGATGAACCACCGAAAGAAGGCAGGTTACCGAAGTCGTTATCGCCCTGGATTGTTCCAGGAGTCAACAAGGCTATGGCAGTGGTGTTACGGCCGATTGGCAGTAATTCAATCTGTTCTTGAGTGAATACCATTGAAGATTCAGATGATGAAGTATCAATAGCTGAAATACGTGAACCGCTTACTGAGATGGTTTCAACTTCGTCTTGAGTGAACAAAACCGATGAACCGGTACCCAGTCTGACGTTAATGGTACGTTTGCCGCCATTGCTTGACGTAATGGTGTATACACCTGGAGGCACTTCTTTAAAGTTGAAGCGACCGTCTGTAGCTGTAACTGAACGAGACAAACCAGTTCGTGAGTTTTTAAAGGTAATTTTTGCATCTGCTTTTGCCTGACCGTAGATAGAACCTGTAGTGTTACTGGCAGCCATTGCTGGTGCGCCAGCCAAACAGGCGCCAACGGCGAGTGCGGCAATTGAAAGCTTAAACGTTTTCTTTTGGAATTTATCCATTAATTATAGTTCTCTTAGAATGTTTACGAAGTATTTCCTGCTGAGATGTGTTACCCCACTGGCAGCCATGACTGTAACCCGTCTAACTGATGCGTGGTATTCCTCCTTGACAATTACAAACGTACGTTTGCGTAACATCGTGTAACATATTGCCACCCCAACGCATTGGAAGCAATTAATAATTCGCTTCATCGTTCATAATTAAAGCAAATCTGTAGTAGTACATCTTCACCGAAAATTCATAACCCCATGTTTTAAATCAACTATAATAAAAAAAAAGCGGTAATCCAAAAGTTCAACTATTTTGCATTTTATTTACAATTTAATTAGAACTGCCCACTGTATAGTTAAATTTACGTTACAAACATAAAAATAGACCAAATAACTGGCAAAGGGCTGAAAATGGCAAGTTTAAGTGAGCCAAAATGACCTAGAAGGTAAGGTAAACGGTGTTTGGTTCTATTGCTGGTGAGAAAAATAGAGTGATTAACAACAATTAAGGATTGGAAAAGTCGATTTAGAATGTGGGTTGGGTTGTGAGTTTGGTTTGACGCAAGTCGAAGTTGAATTGGCGGTAAATCAAAACTAGATGAGCAGTATTTAGATGGTTGATTCAGTGCAAAAGGAAGATATAACATGACGTTTTAAAAGAGATTGGAGCGTGTGACGAGGCTCGAACTCGTGACCTCGACCTTGGCAAGGTCGCGCTCTACCAGCTGAGCTACACACGCCTTATCTTGCTAAAAGATAGACCTATTGGCCTGCCCCCTTAAGATGTTGCGTATTCTACGTAGATATTAATTTGAGTCAACCTTAAATGTCAGTTTTTAATTTGATTGCTCATTTTTTGATTTAAGTGCTGTTTTGTTCAGCCGCTGGAGACGAACAAAACAGGTTTTCAAGAAGTTTAAAAGACAAAAGCGGTAACTACACGCCTTTCTTGATATGCACCCAAGCCGCGCTGAAGTACTCATACAAAGACCACATGGTCAAAACAAAGGCCAGATAATAAAAAGCAAAAGACAAGTAAGTTAAGAACGGGCTAAAGTTCCAAATAAGACCAATTAACGCCAACATCTGCGCTACTGTTTTGGTTTTGCCCGACTTCGACACCGCCACCACCTCTGATTTGCCCAACTGAGACATCCACTCTCTTAACGCTGACATGATGATTTCTCGACTCAACATAATAATGGCGGGGACTGTCACCCAAAATGCATTGTATTGCTCAACAATCACAAATAGCCCAGCGGTCACCATCACTTTGTCGGCAACCGGATCGAGAAAGGCACCAAACGGGGTAGATTGATCGAGTTTTCTCGCCAAGTAACCGTCTAGCGCATCAGAAACACCGGCAAACCAAAAAATAAAGGCGGCAATAAAATGGGACTCCCCTTCGTCAATATAGTAAACGGCCAGAAAAACCGGGATGAGGGCAATGCGAATCATTGTTATGATATTAGGTAGGTTTAACATGCAACTTGATTGTTTTGAGTAAGTTGCGTCTATTATGCCTTGTCGTGCAAAGAATCAAAAACATTTTGTGCTTGTTGTTTGCTAATGCCGGGCACTTTTGCCAATTCGTCCACCGAAGCGTTGAGTATGCCTTGTAATCCACCAAGATATTTAAGCAGTGCTTGACGCCTTTTTGGTCCGATGCCACTGATCTCTTGCAAAGTTGAGGTATTTTTGACTTTTGCGCGTTTGTTACGATGGCCGGTGATGGCAAAACGGTGGGCCTCGTCACGAATATGTTGGATCAGATGCAACGCCGGTGAATCGGCCGGTAAGGCGACTTCTCTCATACCGCCCTCAAAAACTAAGGTTTCAAGTCCAGGTTTGCGTGATGTGCCCTTGGCCACACCAATCAGCATGGGTTGTTTTTGGTGCTTCCAGTCTTCAAAGTAGGTTTCTGCGCGAGCCAATTGACCTTTACCCCCATCGATAAAAATCACATCGGGTATCTTGTGCTCCTCGCTCACCTTGTCATAACGCTTGGCCAAAGCAAAATCCATGGCCGCATAATCATCCCCCGGGGTCACGCCTTCTATGTTGTAGCGGCGGTATTCGCTTTTGTGCGGCCCTTCATCATTAAACACCACACACGAACCAATGGTTTGCTGCCCCGAGATATGACTGATGTCAAAACATTCCATACGCATAATAGGTTCATCACGCTGTAAAAAACCATTGAGCAAGTCATAACGTTTTTTGGTTGCGGTTTTACTCGACAGCATAGTCGTCACGGCAATATTGGCGTTTTTGTTGGCCAGCATCAAATAACGCCGCTTTTCACCCCGACTGATGGTTTTAAGTACCACCTTATGCTCAGCGGTAGTACACAGCACTTCGTTCAATGCTGCGATATCCAGTGTTGGCTGTTCTGGTAACTCAGTGACCTGTTCTAGCGGCTTTTGTTCGAATGGCGGTGGCTCAACAAGGGATAAATCGGCCACAATAATTTCCTTGGGGATCTTTTGACGCATGTCCGAATTCAAATAGTACTGCAAAATAAACGATTGCATGATCTCGACCGCTTCGGCATTTTTCGGCAGTTTGGGAAAAAAGTTTTTTGAACCCAGAATTTTATGATCGCGAATAAACAACATATGCACCGCCGCAATGCCATTTTGATAATGAAAACCCACCACATCCAGCTCATCAGACAAACCGCTGACATATTGTTGTTCTTGAACTTTTCGCAATACCTGAATCTGATCCCGGTATTTGGCCGCCAACTCAAATTTGAGCGTGATACTGGCCTCCTCCATCGCGTCAACCAGGGAGTTAATCACGTCCTGAGATTTGCCTTTAAGAAACAGTTTGGCCAATTCGACTTCTTTGTCATATTCATCATCGATGATTTTACCGACACAAGGTGCCGAGCAGCGTTTGAGTTGATATTGCAAACAAGGCCGCGAACGGGCTTTGTAGAATGAATCTTCACACTGGCGCACCGAAAAGATCTTTTGCATCAGCTTCAGGCTTTCGTAAACAGCTCCGGCACTGGGGTAAGGGCCAAAATAATCCCCTTTAACCCTACGTGCACCCCGGTGCATTTGGATCCTCGGATGTTTATGGTCTGTTATCAAAATAAAAGGATAAGATTTGTCGTCCCTAAGCAAAACATTGTACTTGGGTAAATACTGTTTGATCAGATTGTTTTCGAGGATCAGCGCTTCGGTTTCAGTCTGGGTAACGGTGATCTCAACATTGGTAATATGACTGACCAACTGCCGGGTTTTACCGTGTGGAATATTTTTACGAAAATAGCTGGCAACCCGCTTTTTCAGATCTTTGGCTTTACCGACATAAATCACAACCTGCTCGCTATTTAACATGCGATAGACACCAGGTTGATTGGTCAGGGTTTTTAAAAAGGCTTGCGGGTCAAATTCAGTGGTCATGGGAGAGGAAAAATTCGGTGTTATAAAATAATCTTGTGGTCAATCAGAGCGGTCTATTATAAGAGCATGTGTGGGCAGTTGAACTTGCCCACTTTACAAAGACATTTACCGACGACTGAGTCGACCGTAAATG